>JBAVUV010001101.1:0-9291 GCA_049696955.1 Candidatus Sulfotelmatobacter sp.
AGCGGAAATTGAGTGCCCGTCATCGTTGCCCAACAAGGCTGATCCCAAAACATTGCTCTGCGCGTATCCACCTGCAATCGAGCCGCTCAATCTTCGCGTCATTTGCTGGCGTATCGATGCCGTGGCGCTATCTAACTTGACAGCTCCAATCAATCCTCCACCGCCGGAGATCATGTGCGAGTAGCTGACGGCTACATTTGTGAGCCGGCCCTGCCAGCTCATGCTGCCGCCCACCTGTGGATTCCAACTCTGGAATCCTGGCGCCGCCGCCGACTGAGAATTGATGTACTGCGGTCCCACATTGGCGTATTGCGGGCCGCCAAAGAAAGACAGCGAGAGTCGCGACGACGCATAGAGCGTGTAGAAAAAAAGCAGAGCGTGAGTCTGCGTCTCGTTCTGGCCCACGGTAGGATACGAAACCAGGCGTTGATACTGATAGGTCGCGCCGACGTAGTGCATCTTAGAAATCCGGTGAGTAAAGAAAACGGAACCGCCCTGCGAACTGGAATCGAACAGCCCGGGAACCTCGGCTTGGTTCGGATAGTGCTGGTTGGCAAATGTTCCGCTGGCTCCGACCATGGCGTTGGCGGCAAATTGCCATGTGATCCCGACGTTTCCGGCATTGCTCAGGAGATCCGCAATTGGCGCGACGATGGAAAAATTAGCCTCCTGCGTGCCTCCGGAAACTGCAAAAGCCGAGGTTGGATCCGGCTGGTTGAACACGCTGGAGGTTTTCTGAAAGCCATCTCGCGCGCTGATGGAGACGTGGGGGCTGAGCCGGTACTGTAAATCGATGGCCGCAGTCTGGTCCGCCTCGTTCAAATAAGTCTCGCGCTGGTAGAAGGTGAATCCGGGCGCGTAGGTGGAAACAATGTGCAAACGAGAAGTGCTCTTGTCCAGTGCCAGAGTGGGCCATACGGAATAGCTCACATCGCTCACCGGATGTCCGTTCACCGATCCCAACGCATTGTCCGTATACGCGCTGGCGAAAGCTACCCCGCCGCGGAAATAGTTGGAGCGCTCCCCCGCTGTTGGCGCTGTCGGGTAGGATTGCCCGCTTACGGGCGGCGGAGTCATCATTTGATCGGAGCTGCTGTCGGGCGCCGCGCCGGTTACGGCGGGCACAGGCACCGTAGGCGTGGTATCGACCTGCGACCAAAGCTGTGCTACTGGCAGCAAAAGCAGCCCGACGCAGATTTCTTCAAGCAGTTTCATTACGGAACGACGATGGTGTCGCGAGGCTGAAGCTTAATGTTCTGGGCGGGGTTTTGACCCTTGACGACCTGCTTGTAGTTAAAAGGGATTCGCGTCTGACTGCCGTCGGAATTTTGACGCAGGACATAAATGGATTTCTGTTTGGCAAAGTCGCGAAATCCCCCGGCCAGCGCGATCGCATCCAACACGGTGGATGCACTCGCGATTGGAAATGAGCCCGGTCGAGTCACCATTCCCAGGATGTTGAACTTCTGGCTGTTGATTTGTTGAACAATGACGGTGACTTCTGGTTCGGCGATGTAGCTCTTAAGCTTGGATGCGATCTCCTGTTCCAGCTTGAGTGGAGTCTCTCCCGTAGCCTGCACCTCTCCAACTAGTGGCAGAGAGATCCTTCCATCTGACCGAACCGGGATGGAACGCGAAATTTCCGGCTCCTTCCACACGCTGATGGCTAACACGTCATCGTTGCCGATTACAAAACTAGCATCGTGCGGCTTCGTGGCGGACGAAGTATCGCTCTCCGGAGCAGGTGGTGCGGGTTGCGATGCTGCGGCATTCGTCGCAGGTGCCGCTTGTCCCAAGGCTGCGATGGAGAAAGCGAATCCCATCGCAGCTGCGAATAATGCGTTTCTTAGCGGAGTACCGCTGATGCCGTGTATGGTTTGCTTACTCAACTTGCTTTTCCGTTCCCCTTGTTTTGACTGGCAAAACTTAGTCTCGCTCCTGGAAGGGATGAAAGATAGGGTTCGGGAGCGCTCATCTCGTACTGCTCGATCTTATACAGAATCGTACGATAGCTTACACCCAAAAGGCGGGCGGCCGCCTTGCGGTTCCATCCTGTCTTTTCCAGCGCCGCGGCGATCGCGTTTCGCTCGGTCTCCCAGCGGACGCTCTGGATCATCGATTTCAGTGATTTCGGTATGGCACCGCCTGCGGCAGCTTCAGGCTCTTCCCGCGAATTTCCCGCAAGGTGGGCTGGCGATCGATGACTCTCGCCGGCGGAACTTGCCTCCAGTTCGATTAAGGTCAGTTCTTCGTCGCCTGCGATTAAATAGCGTTTGACGAAGGTTTCCAGCTCTTTCAGATTGCCCAGCCAAGCGTGATTCTGGCAAGCCTCCAGCGCCGATTGCGTAAACTCCCGCGGAGCGAGTCCGTAATATTTCGCCAGCTTGTGCATTAAATAGCGCAGAAGAATCTTAATTTCCTCCTTGCGCTGTCGCAAGGGAGGAACATTGACGGTAAACGCGCTGAGGCGGTAGTAGAGATCGGGGTTCAGCCGCTTTTCCGCAAGTGCCTGGTCCAATCTATCGCTGCTCGCGGCGAGAATGCGGACGTCTACTTCGACCGGCTTGGGCTCGCCGGACCGCACAAATTGCCTGTCCTGCAAAACTTTGAGAATCCTTGACTGCAGTGCCAGCGGCATCTCCGTGATGTCATCCAGCAGGATCGTGCCTCTCTGGCCCATCTCCAGCTTGCCCAAAGCTTTGACCGAACCATTCGAGGATCCATTCGAAGATCCATTCTCCCGGCCAAACAATTCGATTTCCAGCAGGTCTGCTGGCATCTCCGCACAGTTGACGCGCAGAAACTTGAACCCGGAGTGCACTGACCTCTCATGGATTAAGCGGGCAACAGTCCCCTTACCACTTCCGGGCTCTCCCAGAATCAGCACCGGGACATCGGCTTGCGCCAGCAACTCGGCTTGCGCGCGCAGCTGCTGCATAGCGGGACTGACACTCAGAAAGAACTCATCCTCTCCCAGCGATTCAATGTCTTCGCTCGCCATCTCCGCGTCATCGTTCGACGTGCCAAGGTGCCGGCGGATCACTGATTCAACTTGAGATTCACTCAGCGGGCGAAGGAGCACATCCTTGGCCCCCAACCGGGTGGCTTCTTTCTGATGATTCGCATCTTGAGGGTCGCACACCACAACGATCGGAAGTTCAGGGCGGAGTCTGCGAAGCCATGGCAGGAGCTGCAGTCCGTCACTTTCCCCACGGGGAACATCCAACAGCAGCAGATCGGGCGCGGCGCCAAATTGAACTCGTTCCATTGCATCCCAGCCGCTGGAAGAAGTCTCCAGATGCCAGGAATTGGCTCGCGCGGTGGAACCAAGCAGGCGAAGAATCGAAGCTTCACTGCTTACAACCAGCAAGCGAAGTGTCTCAGTTAAGTTTGCCGCCATGGTGATGGACCTTTTCCGGAGGTTAGGGATGGACTTCCGAGTAGCTTCAGGCAGGTTCGACTTCGTATCCTTCTACGCGTACGGCCAGCGATCGCTGGATCGCTTCGACGGAAATAACCAGAGTTCGGTCTCCGTTGCGCGAGACCAATATGCCCTCCATGCCATCGAGAGCTCCACTGCGAATTCGCACACGTTGACCAATCTTCAGGAAGGGATGCGCAGACCAGGGGAGCTGGGTTTCGACTAAACTGCGAACCGTATCGATTTGCGCGTCGGGAATTGGGGTACCCTCGCCGCCCGCGCCGATCAGTCCGAATACTCCTTCGACACGCAGAACGCGAAGGCGCTCCACTCGGTTGGGATTGAACTTTGCGAACACATAACAGCTAAATAGCGGCAACTGCACGGACTTCTTCCGATCACTCCAGCGATGCACTTCGGTGACCAAGGGAAGAAACGTGGTCACGCCTCTTTCCTCCAGGCGCTGCACCACGATTTTTTCGTGCCGTGGACGGGTGTGCAATCCGTACCACTGTTGGCCCTCGCTTTCGACCGGCGGAAGTGGCTGCGGCAAATTCAACGATACGCTGGTGACTGACATAGCTTCGCCCTCTAAGTCACTCTTCTCAGAATGACCCCAAAACAGAAAGAGCTAGAGTGTTGCTTTCGAAATCTCAAAGAGATTTCAGGGGAGAGACCTTGACCAGGAAACCGGGGGGAGAAGCTTGGCTTCCTGCTTACCTCAAGTGCAACCTGACTGAAACATCATCAGCTACAAAACCAGCTGCCGTGATCTACGAAACCTGCGGATAGGCCAGCGTTATAGCTGCAATCCCTACTTGGTGTCTATAGTGATCTTAAGCATTTCATTCTGGGAGAGCCAGCAAATGCCGCAATCCCTTCATGTTGTGCTGTCGAAACCTCATTCCGGAGATTCTATGCCTGCGGTCAGGGAGCCAAGGGGGAGAACCGGCTACCCGTTAAATCAGGGTGTTTTCTAGGGTGAGAACTAAATGCTGGCTGATGTCCTTCGCCCTACTGCGGATACAGTATACACCGTCGCAGACCTTTGCAATGGATATTAATACCTAGGGTAAGATTTCTCATATCAGTGTAGTCAACACTAACCCTCAATGAGAATAGACACCCACTTCTATCCAGATCTTTGGAATCTGCTTTACCAATATATGCGGCTGGCCAAGAAGCGAACAAGAAGCATTTGAAATCGCATTCAAGTACCCTGTTATGTTATGGATGAATGTCATAGGAACCAAGCATATATTTCTCGTGGCTTCTGCTGTTTGACGCTAGCCTCGACCCGGATCCGTTGATTCTTCGGCATGTGAACCCAGTTGCAACTTTGGGCATTTAAACACAAGATTGGAAGATGCGAGTGAAAGCCTGCGTCAGTCGTTCTCCGTCGGATTAACCGGCTCCCCAACGATGTTGTAATAAACTTCTTTGGGTGTCTTAGGCTTCGCTTGCTTACCGGAGGTTACGGACGAAGGCGAGGCGGATTTCTGCTGCAGCGGGACCTGCGGAGTCTCTGGCCTTGAGAGCGCGTTCGAGGATGTTTGCGCCGGTGCGGAAACCGCATCTGAAGAAGCCATGGGGAAAGACTGTCGGGCATCCGCATGTAAGAGATCATGCGAGACCTTGTTCGTTACGCGCACAGTCTTGATGCGTGGACGTCTCTTTCGCGACCACTCCTGCATTAGCACAAACACAATCCCCGCCAGGCAAAGCGTCAATACCGACCTGAATAGCTCAGGAAAGTTAAACTCGCCTTTGCCGAGGTACAACGGAGACTGCGGGTCAGTTCCCATCTCCCTCGCGAGGAGCGGCACGAGCAGGCTGTTCGTCAGCGAAGCAAGAAGTCCCCAGATTCCCTCCGCGAGAATCACGGCCGCCACCAACTGACCGATCCATTCTCCGGGACTCGTCCTTCCGGGACTCGTCGTCCCATCGGCGACGGAAGTCTGGTTTTCGCTCATACTGATGTGATGCAGTTTTCGGCAAATCAGTCGCGTCTTTGCCGGTCGGCGCTCGACGATCTGCGATCGAGGGCCGCAGATTGACGGCCGGGAAGCTATGATTCTCTGGGAAACAGGACCAGGTTCCAGATCAAAGTGCGGTCTGATGGGCGAAAGCCGGTGTTGCATTGAGTTTTCCAAAACGATAACATGGCCCAGCCCCGGCTTCTCAATTCTCCTCCAAATCCAAACCTGCTGCCTTAAGGTGGGCATTCGAATACATGTCAACCGATCCGATGTTCATCGATGGGAAGAGTGGGGACAACAAAATCCGCGTCCTGGTCGCCGACAGTTCTCGAATCCATACACATTTGCTGGCCGATGTCTTGAGGCGTGATCCCACGTTGGAGGTGATTCCCTTCGACTCCGATTCGGGGAATCTGGTGGCGGCAGTCACCGCTTTGAATACCGATGTCCTCGTGATCAGCGCCAATCTGGATGAACAGCCGGCTCGCGGTCTCGAGATTCTGCGCGAATTGCGCCCCATTGGGGCCCGCGCTCGAGCCGTGGTGTTAATGGATTCGCTGAAGGATGAAGTTGTTTTGAACGCGTTTCGCGTGGGGGCGAAGGGAATATTCAGCAAGCGCCAGGCGGTGGAATTGCTTTGCAAGTGCGTCCACTGCGTACATCAGGGACAAGTATGGGCCAGCAGTCGAGAAATGGCACTGGCGCTGGATGCGTTGGCGAGCGCTCCCGTCGTCCGGGCGGTGAATGCGCATGGTTTGAGCTTGCTCTCGAAGCGCGAATTGCAGGTAGTGCGCTGCTTAGCCGAGGGACTGAGCAACCGCCAGATTGCCGAGCGCCTCAAGCTCAGCCAGCATACGGTCAAGAATCATTTGTTTCGAGTATTCGATAAACTCGGAGTTTCCAGTCGCATTGAACTCTTATTCATGACGTTGACGCAGGCTGTTCCCGGCTCATCAAGCCCGGAAGCCTCGACAAATAGCACGGAGCACGGCGGTCTCCGCGACGAATTTGCTCTCTTGCAGAAGGCCGCGGAAGCAGGTCTGCCAGCCGCGCAACTAGCCCTGGCTCAGATGTATCTGGTGAGGCGCTCTGATCCCAGCGACGTAGTCCGAGCCTATTCGTGGTATCTGGTAGCGCTCGAACGGGCATCACAGGCTAAGGGCCTCATCACCAAGATGCTCACCTCCAAGCAGATTGAAGAAGCGCATCGAGAAGCGCTTGCGAAGCTCTCTCAGCCCGGCGCGGAACTCAATATCGATTGGTCATCCGGTCGTTTGCGGGACGGGTTAACCAAAGCCTAAGGTTAGGCGAAAAGCAAAGGCTAGGATTCCGAGGCAAGTGTTCCAAAAGAGAGAAAGGCGTGCCAGGTTTGGCACGCCTTTCATTCTTGACTTGGGGGGAAGGCCGACTTCTTTAGGCGGCTTCCACACTGGCAAGTTGCCGCCGGGACCGCGTGTAGATGGCGCCGAAGCAGCAGAGGCCTGCCAAGAAGAGATAGGCAAAAGCCGCTCCACCTTCTGGAACCATCGCGATGAATTCCTGAGCCGGACAAGCATCCTTCCCGGCCGTGCATACGGAACCACCTAGATCAGGCGAAAGGACCTCCATGCTGTATCCGCCGCCCGGAACAGGCGCGTAGAAAGCACTCGCCAGCAAACCGCCATCCGAGGGAACCCAAGAACTCGAGCAACCCGCAGATCCAAAAATGTCTGCGCAGAGCGCCGCATTGGTGGATAGGTAATTGCTGTTCAGATAGCTTGCGACGCCGGTCGGGTCAAACACCGCCCAGAGAGCGAAAGAATCGATAACTTGCTGCGTAAGCGCATTGGCAGGTTGAACGGAGCTCGGCAGACTCAAGAGCGCCAAACCAAGCCACGCAACCTCGTCATACTGCTTCAAGGTTCCGCCCGCTAGACCCCACGATGTACCTATTGGACCGGTGGAAGTTGGGAATGCACTGGCGGTTGCAGTCCAGTGATCGCCGATCGAAGTGTCATCGCCGAAATCATCGCAGATGACTGGCACATTGGTCGATCCACCAACCGTGGCAAAGTACGGGCTCACATAGACACCGTCGTACGTATTGCCTGGGGGTGGCCCGGTCAGCACCATTGAAGTCTGCGCAACTGCCCCTGGGACAAGAAATAACGCCGCTAACGCCACCCACAAAAAAGCTCCCAACACCCTCTTTATTGTCATTACTACTCCTCGGTCACGTTCAGGCGGGGGAATCCTGTGGCTATGCACCTTAAACAACTCTGTTACTCTAGCGCGAAATCTGGAGCTGTCAAGCCTGATAATTATTGCGACCGGTTGCAAATCGTTGCAACTGCTACTTTTGTGCTCCTAATTTTAGACCAGATCTCGAGACGAGACCAGAAAAAGCCGTGGACTTTTCTTGGCAACGCACCAATTAATATGCCTTATAGTTCTGTAAGAGACCACAAACAGCAACATCCGTGCTGAGTACTAGGGGAGGCTTCGTAGTGAGGATTTTTCTCGTTTTCCGCCTGGCTTTGATTCTTGCTCTCATGGCAGCTCTCCTGGCCGGATGCTCGCGCGACCCCAATGTACGAAAGCAGAAATTTCTCGCCAGCGGTGAAAGCTATTACGAGAAGGGTGAGTTTGCCGAGGCCGCAATCCAGTTCCGCAATGCCATCGCGGTCGATCCCTCATATGCAGCTGCTCACTATCAATTGGCCATAACTTACATCAAGACTCAACAGTGGCCACGAGCAAACCAGGAACTTGCGCGTACCATCGACCTGCAGCCTAAGAACTACCCGGCTCGAGTGGAGATGGCCAAACTGCTGATTGCCCGCGGCGACCTTCAGCAGGCACAGGAACAATCGGACACGCTGCTGCTGGAGCGTCCGAAAGATGCCCAATCCCACTTTGTTGCCGCAAATCTGCTGGCGGCGCAAGCTCACTTCCCGGCTGCGATCCAGGAAATGCAGAAGGCGATCACCATTGATCCAAGCGATTGGAATTTCTATCTGAACCTGGCCTTGATGCAACTGAGAAGCAATCAACCGGAGGCAGCCGAGTCTAACTTCAAGAAGGCGATCGAGCTCAATCCTAAAGCGACGGATGCGCACCTGATGCTGGCAAACTACTACCAGGTAAGGAGCCGGTTCAGCGAGGCGGAACAGCAACTCCGCGCGGCAATTCAATCCGATCCCAAGAATCCCGAACCCGTAGCCGCGCTGGCGCGCTTATATCTGGCGCAAGGAAAGAAAGGCGAGGCAGAAGATTTATTAAAACAGGCCAAGCAGAATTTTCCCGATACCTCCAGCGGCTATCGCCTGCTGGGCGACTTCTATTTGGCTACCAACGAATTGGACAAAGCCACAGCCGAATATCAGTCGCTGTATCAGGCCCACCCCAAAGATTTGCAGGTAAAGAAAACCTATACCGAACTTCTCATCCACACCAATCGACTGGACGAGGCCAGAGAAGTGGATGAGGAAATCCTGAAGGCTGATCCTAACGACAACGAAGGCCTGATTTTTCGTGCGCAACTGCAAATTCGTGCGGGAGATTCCAACGCTGCCATCGGGATACTGCAAACCGTAATTAAGAACGACCCAAACAATGGACTGGCGCATTATTGCCTGGGCGTTGCATTTCAGAAGGTGGGGAATCCGGAAGGCGCGGAGAGCGAGTGGAGGACAGCGGTACGCCTGCGCCCCGATCTTGCCGATGCACAACGCGATCTCGCTTTAGTAGCAATGCGCAGGGGAGACATGACGACCCTGGCTCAGACCAGTTCGCAACTTATCAATCTGCGGCCAACCATTCCCGACGGCTACGCTCTGCGCGCGGTTTCGGAGATGAATCAAAAGCAATTTCCGGCCGCAGAGGCTGACGCACGCAAGGCAATCTCTGTTG
>JBAVUV010001102.1:0-2489 GCA_049696955.1 Candidatus Sulfotelmatobacter sp.
GTGCTGGTTCCTGCTTGATTCCCCGGTGCTGGCACCCGAAGTGGTCCAACTGTTTCGTACGGCCCGCAAACGTAACGCCAGCGTGTGGGGAATGAGCCAAACCGCGGAAGATTTTGTGGGGACGGAATCGAAGCCCAGGCCGCACGGCGCAGGCATCGTGAAGAACTCGACGACCAAGATCATCGGTCAGCAGCCAGGGGACATGACGGCCCTGCGGGAGCATCTGCACCTGAACGACACCGCTTTGAACCAGATTAAGCATTTCAGCGCTCCTATCAAGGGCAAGAGCGCCGATGCGCTCATCGTGATTGGCGAGAAAGCCGAAACCACGCACACGATCCGCATGTCACCGACAACGGTCGAATACTGGATCATGACGACCTATGCGCGGGAACGTGTGTATCGGTCGTGGTGGCTGGAGCAGCGGAGGGCCGCACCTTTGATTGAAGCCTATCGCGAGCTGGCCGAAAGGTTCCCAGCGGGTCTGGCCGATGTTGATCCACTTCCGGAAGAAATCTCAGGAGAAGTCGCAAGAGGTACACGCATATGAAAACAAGAACTTTGGAGTTTCTCCGCAACTTTCAACACCGATTGAACCGCAGCAAGCGATGGTTGTTCGTAACGGTAATCGCCTTGTGCTTGATTCCCTCGAACACGCGAGCTCAAGGAATCGGAGACATTCTGTTGCTGCTTCATACCATCACAAGCACCCTCCAGGGCCCGATTGGCGATGCGTTGAGCGAAATGCGGAAGGTGACTGCCGCGGTGAACAATTTTCGTCAGGAGATCATCTGGCCTTTGGCCGTGATCAACCAGACGAGATCGTTTGTCAGTGCAACCCGGGGGCGCTACACCGGCCTGATGTCCCAGATTGAAGGCATCAAGAACAACAGCGCGACCCTGGCTCTCCCCATGCAGTTGGAGTCGATGTTCCGCGGTGCCCAGTCGGGTTCCATTGGCCAGATCCCCGCAATGTACACGCAGGTCTACCAGCCGGGCGCGTTGGTCGGAATTGCTCAGCCGGGGCAGCGCAACCTAATGGACATTGACGATGCGATGGCCATGGATTCGCTGAAGACTTCCATGGTCTCCGACCAAACCACTCAGGGGATGCTGACTCTCGCCGATTCTCTCGAACAGCAGGCAATGAGTGCGGCTCCCGGGTCGGCGAGTATGGTCACTGCCCAGGCCCGCGTCGCCGATCTCGTAACTCAGGCCCAGTTGGCGAAAATGCTCGCCGCTCAACTGCGCCAGGAAGCAACCAAACTGGCGCACCAGAATGCGACGCTCAAACACAGCGCCACAACGACGCAAAATCTTTTCAAACAGATCCAGCAAGTTCTAGCTCATCCATAAGGAGTTCGAAAAATGAAATTGCCAACACTCTCTCGTCTTTGGAAAGTCCTCGGGAACGCAATGTCTGTGGTATGCGGTCTGGTTATCGTGGTCGCGCTGCTACCCTCCAAGGCTCGCAGCCAGCTCGGACTTGATCCGTGCTGCGCCATGATGTCGGTTGGGCTCAACAGTATTTCCGGCCTGCTGCGGAGCGTCGTGGCTCAGCCGTTAGGTTCCATTCAGCAGAACCAACAGCAATCCGCAAACTTCGAGCAGCAGGTGGTCTTTCCCATTGCCGCGATTAGTCAGGCCAGAAACATGGCTGTTCAATTCCAGGGCCAATTTGCCCAAATGCGCCAACTATTCCAGCTGCCGATATCGAGTGCGACCCTACCCATGCCGCAACTGCTCGAACAGAGCCTGCTCTCAGGCAATCCGGGCGCAATGCCCCAAATCACAAGCAACTACTCCGCTTTGTATGGGACCGTGATGCCGTCGGCGAACGCGCCCCAGCCGGTCCGGAACATGGTCGATATGACCGACGCGGAAGCACAAGCTGCCATGAAAAAAGCGGTTGAAATCGATGCCCTGGCTAACCTGGAGCTTCAGGCAGCCGAACAGATCAATCAGCAATTGCAAACCGCTGCGCCCGGCAGTTCCACCATTTTGGAGGCCGAGACCGCGGCCTGGTTGGTGAGGGCCAACGCATACACGCAATCCGCCATGGCGGAACTGGTACGGGTGCGCTCAATCGAGCTGGCCAACTCGAGCGGTCAGCTCAAGTTCAGCGCTTCTCATGCGGCGACGCTTCACACTACGGGCAACCAGGTCTTGCAGCCGGGGGTCCAGTAGCCGTGTTTTATTTTCAGCAACTTCTGAACACGGCGCTAGCCGGGATCGACGGCACCGCCATCATCTCGACGGTCACCAACATCGCATTCGCGATCCTGCTGATTGGCTTCCTGATCGGCCTCTACCAAGCGGCGTTTCGTGGAGGCGATCTGCAGGCGCTGGCGGGAACGGCAATCAAGTATCTGGTCGTTGCTATGATCGTTTCCAACTGGGCAACCGTGTTTCGCGGCGTCAACGGCTCCTTTAACACGATCGCAAATTCCATCGGCAGCAGTTCCGGTGCGGGCGACATGTTCCAGAGC
>JBAVUV010001103.1:0-2517 GCA_049696955.1 Candidatus Sulfotelmatobacter sp.
GAGTGGAAGCGCGCTTCGCGTTCCGGTAGGGCGTTCTCCGTGGTGCTTATCGATCTCGATAAATTCAAGGAAGTGAATGACACCATGGGCCACTTCGAGGGTGATCTGGTGCTGGCCCGCGTGGGACGTTTGCTGGAACAAAAATCGCGCCAGTCGAATGTAGTGGCGCGTTACGGCGGAGACGAATTCATCATTCTTATGCCTGAAACCGGGCCGGAACAGGCGGAGGTCCTGGCCGAACGCTTGCGTCAGTGGATCACCACCGACCTCATGCTCAGCGAACATCACATCACGGGCAGCTTTGGCGTGGCCAGTTTTCCGATGCACGGGTTCTCCATTGAAGACATTATCCGCGTAGCCGACGCGGGCATGTATGTCTCGACACGTTCGGGGGGCAACCGGGTATCGGCGGCGCAGGAATTTACCGGTGGCGAGGAATTTGCTGCGCAGCGGCAGCAGATATCCACCTACATCGAAGGATTTCTGCAGCGCGAGCATAACGGGCCCGAGCATTTGGAAGAGCTTGGATCCATGCTGGTGAAATTTTGCGGCGGTGAAGAAGATTGCAATGTGCCGCTGTTGAAGGAATCGATTGAAGTGCTCAGCCGGGCCGCGGAATCGCGCGAGCTGCGCACTTCCGGCCACGGCGATCTGGTGGCGCGATACACGGAAATCATCGCCCGGGCGCTGCAGTTGCCTCCGGAGGAAACCAGCGATCTGGTTTATGCCGCGCGCATTCACGACGTGGGAAAAATTTTTGTGCCGGAGCGCATCCTGAATAAACCCGGCCCGCTCACGGATGACGAATTCTTTCTCGTTCGAATGCACGCGCGTGTCGGCGCCGAAATCGCAGGGTTCTTGCCGCACAGCGGCATGATGCGGCAGGCGATCGAGCATCATCATCAGCGCTTCGATGGCACGGGCTATCCCGATGGCGCCAAGGGCGAGCAGATCCCGCTCTGGGGGCGCATTATCGCGCTCGCCGACGCTTATGCCAACATGCTCACCGAGCAGTCGATCGCGGCAGCGCGAACTCCGGAACAGGCGCTCGATGAACTGGCGAAGATGAGCGGCACCGGCTTCGACGGGATGCTGGTGCGGTTGTTGTTGCGGGAGTTGAAGTCGGAAAGGACGTCGAGTTCGAAGGATGGGTTTTAAAGCTGTCAAGAAATGGGCGTTCCGGAGTGGTTGCCCAACTTAGCAATCTATTTCAAGTCGGTCTTGTTAGGGTTGTAAAGAAAACGCAAGCGTAGGACCAGATTTGCTCCGCCGAAGGCGTCAGGCAAGGGAGGAAATGGATCCGAGGCAACGATGGCCGCCCACGCTGCGCGGTCCAGCGGAACTGTTCCCGATTCAGCCGCCAACCTCATCCCCTCGATCTTCCCATACTTCGTGACGGAGAACTCGATGGAGACCGTTCCTTTCTTCATCTCCATTCCCTCTGTAATCATTTGATACCAATTCGCGCGCACGTCCCGCGAAACCTGTTGCAGGTATCGACCGAAATCAACGCCCTGAGTATCGCTGAGAATCTCTGCGTAGTCCGCATGACCTCCAGCCGAGCCTGCAGTTGATACATCTTCGGCCTCCAGCGGTTCGGAATTCAGCTCAAAGGCAGCCCGAATGTCGCTTTCATAGGCCATGATCGCTTGTACTAAGGCGATTGATGGTTTTCCATCCCGGAGAAACGGCCTGTACTTCATTTTCCTAAATGCATCTATTGCGGCCTGCTGCAGTGCAGGCGGTCCGGAAATGACCCGCTCAGAGATAACCTCGCCTTTCGGGGAGACCGTGAGTTCGAGTTCAACCTTGCCGTCAACGCGCAGTAGTCGTGCTTGCTTTGGGTAGGTAGCTCTCGGTTTGTTCCGCTGATTCTTGTGACCCGTGTAGGCATCTATCCTAAGCGGCTCTTGTTCATCTGAGCTAGGGCTATGGCTAGGTGATGAGACGGCCTGAAGAGGACCACTGAACAGCACCATCAGGAGCAGGAAACCTGTTTTCGCAGTGCTGCAAGTGTGCATGATCTTCAAAAGCCAGCATTCGGCAGTGCTCAAGGCTACCATGGACTGTCCCAGCAGACGACAACTGGCACGATACTCCGATTCTCGGCGAGCTCCGGTCCCTTTTCGCTCTCGCTGACTTGCAACTCCCTACAAGAACCCGCAAACTATCCCTCATGTCCGTCCCTCTTTCTCTCTCTGGCAAAGTTGCTTTGATCACAGGTGGTTCGCGCGGCATTGGCGCGGCTACCGTTCGACTCTTTGTGGCGGCTGGCGCCAAGGTTGTATTCAGCTACCAGAAGGCGCGGGCGCAGGCGGAGGCTTTAGCCGCGGAATGTGGGACGGCGAACTGCCATGCCGTCAGCAGCAATCTGCATGATCCGGAGTCGGCGCGCGCGCTGGTTGCCGAGGCGGCCAAGCACTTCGGCAGAATCGATATTCTCGTGGCCAATCATGGAGTCTGGCCTGTGGAAGATGTTGCCATCGAGAAAATGACGGATCAGCAATGGCGGTCGAC
>JBAVUV010001104.1:0-1765 GCA_049696955.1 Candidatus Sulfotelmatobacter sp.
GCTTCGATCCTAGCGGATGCACCGAGTAAGTCATCTTCAAAATCGAGATACTCTAGCAGCCTCGCGACCACCACCATGCGGATCGGGGCTCGATCAAGTTCATGCCGTACACTTTTTTGTGAAATCACCTCGAAACACCATGCGATGGACACAATCGCTCTCCTTGTCCTTGACTATAAAATCATGTTCTTGAACACTCAGGGGTAAACCCTTAGAAAGGCTGATGTAAAGACTTTGTTAAGTGGCTTATCAAGGTAAATCTCGAGCCTTTGACCATCGGTGGGGCGGATTTGGTCTGTACACAGTTTTTGCAGAAAATGTGCGGACAACGTACACGCAAAACCGAACTCATCCGTAGGAGCGACTCCGTGGTAAGGGTAATGGTGATTCTTCGATCCACCGAAGCTTTCGAGACTGAACAGGCAGTAGCCAGATTGCAAAAAACGACAACTCACTCCGATAAGAGCCAAAAGCGGTGACGTTTGCGTGCTCGTCTTACCGTAAGCGCCGCAGACTTTCGACCGAAATAATAAGAGCCGGTCAGCGGCTGGGTAAAGCGCGTGAGCGCGTCGCGCGTGGTGGTGACAAGGCCCGCCATGCTGCTATTGAGCACTCTGGAAAGCCGGTTCTGGTCTGCGCTGAATCCAACAAACATGGTGCCATGGTCGTCAACGCTTCCCTAAGGCATGTTGCGGCGAAAGATGTTCCCAAACCCATCCTGATCCATGCGAGCGACATGCGCGTCCGCAGGCTTATTTTCGAGTTCGATGCTGTCGGGCTTGGTGCGTCCCATGACGCGTTCCTGCTAAGAGATCGGCAGAGCTTCCCACTCAGCAACCTTGTGCTTCCACTCTTGAAGTAACAAGACTGCGCCGGCGGCGGCGGGAACTGCTTCGAAAAGTGCTGCGATAGGAGCGTCGAGCAAAGTCGGATTCTCCGCGCCATCGACGAAGCCGGTAACATCCCGATCATGCCGGTAGGCCAACTCGAGGTTTCTCCCACCAGCGAGGCCAGTCCCTCGAGGTCATGGACGACTGAGCGGGCCATGTCGAAGATAACGTCATAAGCACTGCCGGAGAGCCGTACCAGCGCGTCATGTTGCTTGCCTGGCATAACGAATCCGTCTGTGCCCCGGATCTCCTTATTACCCCCCACCCCCGAAGGCGCGTCATCCGGAACAATTTCTCGCCAGAACTCTGGCCGAAAGCCGATGACAAAGTTCACTCCTCCTGTGGTCGTGCGCGGTTCACGGATAGCGGCGATTGTAGAGGCGAACTCCCTGATTTTCTTCGTGTCCAGAATGTTAGACTCCAGGTACGCATGAGAGGACGTTCCAAGAGCGAAGATTCCCGCTTGGGGCGTGTGCATGTCATAGATAGTGCGACATACTGTTTTCCAAAGAAGCAGCACGAATGATGTGATGCACGTGTCTCGCAACCCCGGAGAGGAAGATTGAGGCTTGTCCAGCAGAATTCTCCCCTCCTGCGACGATGATGTCTCGTTCGCGGCACAGCAGAGATTCCATCGTAGTCGCGGCATAGTAGAATCCCCTATTTTCGAAATCCTCGTGGTTCTTCACGTTGAGTCGTCTGTACCGAGCCCCGCTTGCGATCACGACAGAGCGTGCGCAAACAGCCAGACCGCCAGCAAGGCTCAACCGGTGGAAGCCATCCACTTGCGCTGTACTTACAACGTCACGCGAGATGGCGAAGCGAACCCCGAACTTGAGCGCCTGGAGATGGCCACGGCTCGCCAGTTGCGCCCC
>JBAVUV010001105.1:0-3056 GCA_049696955.1 Candidatus Sulfotelmatobacter sp.
ATTTTAAAGTTGTGACCGAGGGACAGGGAGTGATGAGCGCTGGGGATCTGGCGGCTCGGGAGGAGTTTCATCGCAAGGTGGCGCGGCTGTATCGGGCAGCGTCAGGGGCTACGCGTACCGGGCATGAGGTGGAAGACCGATTGAAGGCGATTCGCGAAGCGTTGCGGGATACTCCAGCGGCGGAGAAGGCGTTGGATGCGGAGGCGGATGCGATTGAGAAGAATGACCGGTTGATTCTGCGGGCGCTGAGCGGGGATAGGGAAATGCAGAAGCGGAATGAGCCGGTAGCGTCGTCGATTAATGACAGGATCGAGGCGATTATGGAGGGCGAGAGATTTTCGCTGGCGCAGCCGACGCAGAGTCACGTTGACGATTACAACATTGCGGGGGCGGAGTTTGCGGAAGAGCTGGGGAAACTTCATACTCTGGTTGAGGTTGATTTAATCAAGCTGGAAAAAGATATGGAGGCCGCGGGGGCGCCGTGGACTCCGGGGAGAGTGCCGGAGTGGTCGGATAAATAAGGGTGGATCGGAGGGGTAGAAGAAAAAATCTTTAACACAGGGGACACAGAGGGGCACAGGGTAGGGCTGTCGACCAAAAATCATTGTTTACTTTGGCGATGGAGTGAAGCATCTTATGTGATGATGGCGACTTATAGTCCAAGCACTCCGGCAAACAAGTTGGGTCGCGGCGGGGATATTCCTGTTCCTCCGAACGGCGGTGGCGGCGGCGGCGACTCACAAGATTCCAATCTTCCAAATTATGGGGCGCGGCTGCGGCGAGCGCGGCTGGGGCTGATCTGCGGGATCGCGACCGTCAGCATGATTTTTATTTCGCTAAGCAGTGTGTATGTGGTGCGGCAGGGATCGCCGACCTTCGATGGCGCCACGAACTCTTACGTGCGCGATTGGGGCCAGGTGCAGTTGCCGTGGCTGCTTCTCGGTATCAACACTGTGCTGTTGCTGGTGAGCAGTTTGACTATGGAATTTGCGCGCCGGGATATCAAGTGGCGGGCGGCGCTGGCTCCGTTGCAATCGATGCCGGGAATTTCTCTGGGTGAAGAAAGAAGTTTTCCCTGGCTGGGCGCGACGGTGTTGTTGGGGCTGGGATTTCTGGTGGGACAATGGATGGCGTGGGGCGAGTTGAAGGCGCGCGGATTTTTAGTGGATACGAATCCGAACAGTTCGTTTGTTTATTTGCTGACGGCGACGCACGCGGTGCATCTGGCAGGAGGAGTCATTGCATTGCTGTGGGCGGGGGCGACTTCCCTGCTGCATCGTCCGATTGAGGGACGGAGGATTGTGGTCGACGTTACGGCCTGGTACTGGCATTTTATGGCGGTGCTGTGGGTTTATGTTTTTGCCTTGTTGGGGTTTGCGCGGTAGAAGGACGGAGTGCGGCGCTTCATGCGAGTTGCATTAGGTCCCTTCGGCAAGCTCAGGGCGGGCACTTCGCGCAAAAGGCGCGCTCAGGATGACAGAGCATTTTGGGGGATCAGCAACTGCCGCGATTACTCCATCGATTCCAATCGCAATCCGTCAATCAAGAGTGCCTTTCAAGCGGCGGCGGTTGCTGCCATTTTCTCTTCCAGAGTAGCGGCTTCGCGGGCGCCGGTGTGGCGCAGGACTTCGCAGGCCCACATCGTCTTGGCGCTCTCTGAGCAGGAAACATAGACCAGCACTCCCAGTTTGCGGAGCTGGTTTTCGAAGCGGTCGGCTTCCTCGCCGGAGAAACCCAGGCCGACGAGAGTTCTGGCATTCCCACATAGAGCAGGGCCGTCGTGCGAAACCATGAGCGCGTGGAAGAAAGTTTGCGATTTAATGAAAAAGCCGACGGTGGGAATGAGCACAGCGCCGAAACCAGAGAGCCATCCAATCAGCTGAGCGGTTGCGGCATTGGATTCGCGTTCGGAGTTGAACAAGCTGGCATCGCGCACCAAGGCTGCAATGGGATGCGCGGGGGAGAGCATCATGCAGATATCTTCGTTCTCGAATCCGGCCTGATTCAGGGTGTGCACGACGTCTTTCAGCGCGACGTCATGCGAGTACATTCCGTAGGCGGCGGGGGAGTTGAGTGGCATTTGAATTCTCCAAGTCTGCGAACGTGTGCCAACCGGGAACCGGAATCGACTAAATAAATTTTAGATCGGCAAAATCTGGCTCGATGCGTAAGACGGGGGGACACACACTCTGCGAACGGTCCCAACCACTGGACAATCCGGAAGTTACACTCCTGAAGGCAAATTTAAACTCGGGTAAATCATGTAGGGGCAGATAAGATTTTCACTGGTCGCCTGGATTAGCGCCGTTTTGCGGTTTTTTCCTCAGCCGATACGCGGCGCCTGGTTAAAAGCGCCGCGGTGCCGATTGGCAGGCTTGTTGCAGGAGATTTCGGTAATTTAGCTCTTCGGAGGCTTGGCTATGAAAGCGTTCTTTCTTCGTTTCTCATTGGCGGTAGTTTTAACGCTGGTGGTTGTCGTTGCGGGGTGGCCGGCGCGGGCACAGCAGCAAAGCGAAGGGCAGATTCCGGCCTCTGGAGAGGCTACGACGCAGGAGGCTAAGTCATTCAGCGGGAATATTGTAAGAGAAAATGGGAAACTTGTACTTAAAGATCCAGTAACGAAGGTCATTTACAAACTTGACGATCCGGCGAAAGCCAGGCAGTACGTGGGCAAGCGCGTGAAAGTGACGGGCAAGCTGGAGATGAATACGAACACAATTCGGGTGGAGACGATTGCGGCGGTTCTGTAGGGCAACCGGGGCTAAAGCCCGGATTTCTTTGGGACCTTACGCGGCCCATTCGCTTCGCTCAGGGCAGGCAGCTGAAGTGCCGCTCTTCCACGGTTGTGCGGGCATTCCACGGTTGTACGGGGATTGTTGGGTTGGCAATCATGGGAATGGCGCTCTTTTGCGGGGCTGCGGCGGACAGCAGGTTCCTCCACTGCGCCCTCGCTGGCGCTCGGGCTTCGGTCGGAATGACAGGTTTAGGTATGGTCCCACGGGGGGCTAGACCCCAAGTCAGGTTTGAAGGTTTACGCGGCGCTGAAGCGCCGCTCT
>JBAVUV010001106.1:0-5452 GCA_049696955.1 Candidatus Sulfotelmatobacter sp.
CGCAGTTTACGGAGCAGTTTGGTCCCACCGTCGCGGATTATCAGGCCGTTGTAGATTTTGCGAAGGCCAATGGTTTTACGGTTACCAATACCCCTCCGAATCGCCTGCTCGTGGATATCAATGGCACAGTCGCCCAGATCCAGAGTGCTTTCCATGTAGTGATGACGGTCTACAAGCATCCCACGGAAAACCGCAGATTTTATTCGCCGGATCGCGAGCCTTCGCTGGACCTCAGCGTCCCGATTTCTCACATCGCCGGGCTGAATGACTATTCCATACCTCGCCCGATGATAAAGAAAGCTCCGGTATCGGCCGCATTAGAAAGTAACGCCAGCGGTTCGGGACCGCAGGGCGCCTACCGGCCGTCTGACATGCGAGCCGCTTACTACGGCGGCACGGCCCTCACCGGCACCGGCCAGTCTGTCGGCTTGGTCGAATTCGACGGCTACGAACTCGCCGATGTTAAGTCGGACATGGGCGGAGAATCGTACACGGTGACTATCACGAACGTTCTGGTCGATGGCGGCACGGCCGGTTCAGACGGAGACGATGGCGAACAGGCCATTGACATCGCACAGCCGATTGGCATGGCTCCCGGCCTGACTTCAGTCCGCGTCTATATTGCGCCCGGCACTACTTCGATCGGCGTGGGCGATGTCGATATTTTCAACAAAATGGCGACGGACAATATCTCCAAGCAATTGAGTTGTTCCTGGGGCTGGGCTCCGGAGGATGCTTCGTCGAACGATCCGATCTTCAAGGAATTCGCGACGCAAGGTCAGAATCTTTTCGTCGCTTCCGGAGACGCTGGGAAATATACGGGGAATAACAATAACGACGAAAGCTACCCGGCGGAAGACGTTTACGTCGTGGCCGTTGGCGGAACGGACTTGACCACGAATGGCGCGGGGGGGCCGTGGGAATCGGAGACGGCGTGGTCTGATAGCAGTGGCGGTCCGGCGGATGATAAATTCGCAATTCCGAGCTGGCAGGTGGGCGTGGCCAATTCCTCCAATGGAGCTTCCTCGACCATTCGCAATATTCCGGACGTGGCTGCGGAAGCCAATTATGACAACATCCTGTGCGACGACGGGACGTGCTATTACAACGAATACGGAGGGACCAGCTATGCAGCACCACGCTGGGCGGGTTATCTCGCGCTGGCCAACCAGCAGAACGTGGTCAATCACGGCACGACTCTCGGCTTTCTCAATCCGCTGATTTACCCTGTCGCTTTCGGAAGCAGCTACGACAGCAACTTCCATGACATCACCAGCGGGAGTAACGGCTATCCGGCGGTTACTGGTTATGATCTGGTCACCGGGTGGGGAAGCCCGAATGGAGCAACCCTGATCAACACACTGACCGGCGCTCCGGAGCCAAGCTTTACCCTTACGGACTCGCCGGGTAGTTTGACGATCACCGAAGGTGGTGCCAGCGGGACAAGCACTATCACCGTGAATGACTTAAACGGTTTCACGGGAAGCGTGAGTCTGGCGGCGTCCGGACTTCCCGCCGGCGTAACCGCAGCGTTTAGTCCGAATCCTGCGACGGCAACCAGTACGCTCACGCTGACCGCGAGTACGTCGGCCACAACCGGTACCAAAACCGTGACCATCGCCGGCACCTCAGGGAGCTTGGTCGCGACCACCACACTTGCCCTCACGGTGAGCGCTACAACGTCGCCAAACTTTACGATTACCGCCTCGCCCGCTTCGCTTAGCGTAAAACGGGGTGCCAAAGGCACCAGCACGATCAAAATAACCAGTCAGGATAGTTTCAGCTCCGCGACTACTCTGACCGCGACAGGGTTACCCAGCGGCGTGACGGCGGCATTCTCGGCGAACCCTGTAACGCCTGCGGCCAACGGTAGCGCAACCTCAACCCTCACGTTCACCGCCTCCGCCACGGCAACCATTGGAAAGGCCACCGTCACGGTGAAAGGAACCTCGGGCTCGCTCAGCCACAGTGCAACGATTGCGCTCACGGTCACGGCTACCGCTCCAGCGCAAACCGCGGTCTACAATTCCACGCTCAAAGCTCCGGAGTGCGCCACTGCCAGTAGTTCGTGTGACTCGGGCGCGTCGCTATTGTTGGGACGCGACCATATGTCGGGCGGTGCGGAACCAAATCAGCCGAATACGATTAAGAGTTCCTGCGCCGACGGCACCACCGGGGTTTTCCACTCCGATGAATCCAACGACCGGCTCGTGATTGCTTCGACCAGCGGCGGCGCGCTGACTCATGCCACCACGGCGAAAGTCACGGCAACGGTCTGGGCCTATGGCGCCTACACGTCGGACGCCCTGGACCTTTACTACACGGCCAACGCCAACAGCCCGTCGTGGACTTTGATCAAGACGATTGTGCCTACGAAGGCCGGAGCGCAGAGCTTGTCCGCCACGTTCACGCTTCCAACCGGCACCTTGCAGGCCGTGCGGGCGCAATTCCGCTATCAGGGGAGCGCATCGGCGTGCACTACGGGCCCATACAACGATCGCGATGACCTGATCTTTGCCGTGCAATAGCCCGGCCAGGAACGAGCACTCTTAATTCGTATTCGAGTCAGTTCGGAAAAGCCGGCTCGATTTTATGGCAGGATTCACTCAAAAGTGAGAACCGCAATGTTAGTCCGGCCATGCGCCGAGCAAACGGCGCACGTCGACTAGCTGGGCGATGTGATAGGCATTATGGTCAGCTACGAGCAAAGCCTCGCGCAGAATAGTCTGGCCGTCGCCCCATGGGATACGAGCGAAAAGTTCAGTTTTCGGATTGGAAACCAAATCCTGCATCGTCTTTAAATCTTTGCGGAATTGCTGGATACTTTTGTTCCATGCGGATTGGCTCGGCGGAGCCGCGCTGTTGGGCCAATAATCATCTGGCCACTTTGAGGCTTTGTATTTCGGATTGCGGCTGAATTCAAGAATATCCCACTGCGCTATCCGTAAATGTTCCAGCAGCATCCATGCGGAGTGCGGAAGTCCCTCGGGCTTCACGCCGAATAACTTTTCTGGCATCGCCTTTACGGCATCGTCAAAGCTGGCGTGGGCGCCTTTGCCGTTAAGGAGTTCGACCACATGCTCGCGAAGCAATCTGTCTTCGTCCCTGTCTTGTGATTTCTTGATTGCCATCTTGCCCTTCTTCTTATGTTCAGATGTTGCTCCGACAAAAAACGTTTGTCATCCCGAGCGCAGCGAGGGATCCTGGTTCCTGCCCATGCCGCCGCTTGAGCCGAAAGTAGGACCCTGCGCTCCACCTGGGATGACGGATTGCGGCTCCGGCCCCTCGCCTCGCAACACTCGGCCAATGCCGCGGACGATGCGGCGCATAGGGAATGAGCCCTTATCGTCCGCAAGAAATATCTCCCCGATACGGCGGCTGCGATAATACCAGCGCTTGAGCAGGGCGAGATTCTCCATAGTTTCTAGCGCAGATGGCGCTTTGGCTGGTGGAAACGCGTCGAGAACCGTTTGCACCCGCGATTCCATGGATTGCGATTTCGCGTGCTCGAAGGTTTGGATGCAGAATGCCGTTGGGCCGTGGATCACTCCGATGTCGAGTCGGAAAAAATTCACCGAATCCGCGAGGTGACAGGGTTGAACGATCAATGCGGAAAGGCGGTCCAGGCGGCGAACGATTTCGGGGAATTGGCTCAGGATCGGCTTCAGCTTCTCCAGCCGCACATGAATGGCGGCGGCCTCTTCAAACGCGAGACTAGACGATGCGGCATCGCGCTGCGCCGAAAATTCGCGAGCCAGAGATTCTCCACCCGAATCGAAATAGGCTTGCACTCGCGTCACTTCGGCGGAATACTCGGCATCGCTGCAGCCCTTAAAACACGGCGCCAGGCACATCTTCATCTCGGAATAGATGCAGCCGGGAAACTGCGGATCGGGATGCAGATCGTCCACGCAACGCCGCATCTTGAAGAAGTCCAGGGAATCGTTCATAAACTTCTCGGCAGCCGTCCGCGACGGAAATGGGCCGTAGTAAAGGGTCGGCCCCTTGATCCGCCCGAGTCGCGTGGTGACAGAAGCACGTGGATATTCATTTTCAAAGTGCAGTTTTACCAGTGGCGCGAAGCGAAAGCGCAGGCGGTTGGAATAAGTTTGGGGAAAAGTGGAACGCAGAACTTTGTAAAGAACGAATCCGGATTCAAAGTCAGAGCCGGTGGGAGTGTACTCTATCGAGCACACGCGATTGCGCAGGTTAAGCTTCCTGGTACGCTCATCTACGGGACCCAGGAGTCGTTGCAATCGACGGCGGAGGTTGGCTGTCTTGCTGACGTAGGGTTCGGCCTGTGCGTTGTCGCTGCGCAGCGAGAACACGGCCGGCGCAGCCGGCACTGCGGAAAAGACTTCCGCATCGCGTTCAGGCGCGAATTCCAGGCGCTCAGTCAGCACAAGGCCATTGTAAGCAAGTCTTCACGACGGAGTCACAGAGGCACGGAGAAAACCAAGAACAAGTCCTCCGTACCAAGTTCCCGCGCTAGACTACCGATTATTAGCGTTGCGGAAGGTTTGGCGAAAGTCTGAACCTTTCATCTCGACAATACGGCACATCTCATGCAGACGGGAACGCATTCGTTCCCCCACCCGGTCGCCGAGACTGTACTTGCGCGCGGCACTCTTCGTCCTGAACTGATCAATCGGCTCGTCTGGGCCGATGGCAGCAGCGGCAGGGCGATTCTCGAAGTTGGTAGTGATAATCACCGGTTTTTGGTCGTTATATCGAGTGTTAATAATCAGGCTGACTGTGTCCCAAACCCATTCACTAGTTGTCTGTCCTCCCAACTCGTCGATTACAAGCACCTCCGTATCGAAGACGGGACGCAGAATTCCGAATTCGGTTGCCTGCACAGAAGGGCTGTAGGAATTCTGGATTTCCTTCAAGAGCTCGCGGTAGTCGTAAAATAGGCAGCTGACTCCCTTGGTGCGGACGAGTTCTTTGATGATTCCAACCGCTAAATGAGTCTTGCCAGTGCCGATCTCACCTATCATTAAGAGCCCCGTGCTATCTCGCGGATCATATTCTTGGGCGAACCGAGAGGCCTTTAGGTGAGCCATCGCCAGCGAGGGGTGAGCTCCGGGAAAGTCCGTGGTATAGCTGGCGAGTTCGCAGTGCTCGTATCTCTTCGGGATGCGCGCTGCTGCCAGCAATGTCTGATTCCGCGCCCGCAACTGGCAATCGCAACGCGTCACGCGACGGTCTTTCGGCGCGCTGGCCCTCGCGGGAATCGTCTTCCAGCCCGTACCTTCGCATAGGGGACACACGTCGGCAGCTGTGTTAACCGTTTTCAGATCGCCTAAACCTCTCTTCGAGAAAACTGTATCTCTCGACTTTGCACCCAGACCCCTGCTTGCCGCAAGTCTCAAAGATGGAAGCTCTGTGTACAACCTGTGCAGGCGACGAGAGGGCTGTGGATCGGTGAGGAAATCCAAGCTGGCTAAAT
>JBAVUV010001107.1:0-2276 GCA_049696955.1 Candidatus Sulfotelmatobacter sp.
GTGTGGTGGCGTCGGGAACCACGGCAAAACGAACGCCGGTGAGTTTCGGTTTCTCGCCCCAGTAATTGTCGTTGCGTTCGAGGATGACTTCTTTGTCGGTTTCGGCGCTGACGAATTTGAAGGGGCCGGAGCCGATGGGATGCGTGGTCATTTCTGTGCCGCTGCCGTAGGGAACGATGCCGATGGCGCCGTCGGAAAGATTCCACAGCAATGTTGCGGTGAGCTCTTTCATATGAAAGATAACGGTGTAATCATCGGAAGCGTCGATGTGATCGACGAAGCGGTAGACAGCGGCTTTGGTGCTGCGGATCTTGCTCTGAAGCAGCGAATCGAAAGTCCATTTCACATCGCGCGAGGTGAGCGGGCGACCGTCGTGGAACTTTACGCCGTGATGCAAGTGAAAAACGTAGGTGAGGGGATCAGGAATTTCCCAACGTTCGGCGAGTCCAGGGGCGACGTCAAGATTGTCGCCGCGGGAGAGAAGGTCGTCGAAGATGAGATTGTCGATGCGCTCGGATTGGGCGTCGACTCCGATGCGGGGATCAAGATTGGTCGGGCTGGATTCGATCAGCATGACCAGCGTGTTGGGATCGGGCTTATGGGAACACGAGATCTGCGCAAGGCCCAGCGCGAGCGCCGCAAGGATGAAGCTGGCGCGCATCAACGGAAGTCCGCGCACATTTGCTGGATAGTATTTACGGTTCTCCAGTTGCGCATGGTCGTGGGTATCGCCAGCACGCGATCGATCGGTTTCTTCATTACAACGCTTTCGGCTACGCCGTTCGGAAGATAAAAATAAAGCTCTTTGCCCAGAAATCGGAATTGATCCGGCTTGAGAACCAGCGTCTCCAGTTGCTGGAGAGCGGATTGCGCAGGCGGCTCGCGAAGAAACATTACATGCAGCTTCGTCTGGTCAATGTCTGGTTGTTTCAGAAATGGATTATTGGCAATCAGCTGCTCAATCTCTTCAGCGGTTCGAATGATGACGGAGACGGAATGGCCAAACTTTGAGAGAATCGTCGCCTCGATTTTCTTCGAGAGCGCCTTATCTGATATTTTTGCGGCTTTGAACACGACGTTTCCGCTCTGAATATAGGTTTTCACCTCATCAAAGCCTATCGCCGCGAGCGCAGCACGAAGCTCGTCCATCTTTATTTTCTTGTGGCCGCCGAGATTGATTCCGCGCAGCAGTGCGACGTAAACCGGCATAGCCGACCTTTCTAAGGATTAAGGATACGAAATCTTGCCCAGAATTGCTGGACGCTTTGCCCCGGTTGCCGATGGAACGTTGGACGCACGCCGGTGCCAGGTTTCGTGAGCGAGTACGGCGAAGGCGACGGCTTCCTTTGCGACCGAGGGAAGGCCAAATTCGTCGGAGAACCGGAGGCGTAATCCGAGAGAGGCGAGTTCGCTGGTTAACATGGATACCAACGTGGAATTTTTGGCGCCGCCACCGGAGAGAATCATTTCGTGAAAGCGCTGCTTGCGCATTGGGTTCTGTGTCGCGTAACGCTGTATAGCATCGGCGATTGATTTTGCCGTAAGCGCTGTGGCCGTGGCGACGATATCTGGTTTGGGACGGCGTCCGCAAGCTTGCAGGAATTTGCGAACGAAGTCTCGGCCGAATTCTTCGCGGCCAGCTGTTTTGGGAGGTGGCTTGCGAAAAAAATCGTCCTGCAATATTTTGCGAATGACTTTATCTTGTACTTCGCCAGCGGCGGCGATTCTCCCTCCGCGATCGAACGGTTGGTGGAATAGATGGCCGGTGATGGCGTCGATCACCATGTTGCCGGGGCCGGTGTCGAAGGCGATTACTTGGCTAGCGGGTGCGCCTGCGGGGATTGCCGTGAGGTTAGCAATGCCACCAATGTTTTGTACGATTCTTCCAGTGCGGGGGTCGCGGAACAGTATGTAGTCGAGAAACGGAACCAGGGGCGCGCCTTTGCCTCCGGCGGCCAGGTCCGCGGGACGAAAATCCGAGACGACCGGCGCGCCTACTCTGGCCGGGATGATTGCCGCCTCGCCAGTTTGCCATGTGGCGGTCAGTTTGCGTCCGAGAAACATTGCCGGCTCGCCCTGGTGATAGAGAGTCTGTCCGTGGCAGCCGATTAAATCGGCTTTTGCTCGCAACTGGCGCTGGGTGGCGAGGACGGCCTCGGCATAGAGTTCGCCGAGAAGAAAATTCAAGCGAGCCAAATCGGCAACGCTGGCTTGCGCGGCGTTCATTGCAGCCAGCACCGCCGCGCGAACTTTCTTCGTGTATGAATATTCTGCGT
>JBAVUV010001108.1:0-2153 GCA_049696955.1 Candidatus Sulfotelmatobacter sp.
GCTCTGCACGGCGGAGAAGACTACGAACTGCTGTTCACGGCGCACGGCAACAAGCGCATACCCTCGCAAATTAACGGAATACCCATTACGCAAATCGGTACAGTCCGACGCGCACGAGAGATTTTCCTCTCGAACCGGTCCGGCATAAGCCAAAAGCTCAAGCCAGGGGGATGGGAGCACTTCCGGAAGTAATGGGTACTTTGGTTACCAGTTGTCACCGGTCTCTATACCTGTGGCGGCAAAACGGTACTAGAGTATGGATATGTCGTACTCCCAAACTGTCCCCATTCGCACTTTGCTTGTATTGCTGGCGATTGTTGCTGCGTCAGCAGTTCTCTCCGCGGAAAAGAAGCAGCCACCTCCGCCACCCGAACATGCCAAGTCTCCGGTGCCTGCGGCCACCGATGAATATATCCGCAAAGAGTTCGGCGACGACTGTTCGCTGCTGGGCGGTCCTCCGCAATTTGTGGGCGACCTTGATGGCGATGGCGTGGATGACCTCGTGGTGGCGGCCCGCTGCACCAACCCCATCGCTGACCAGGCTGAATACGGATTTCGCGTAGCCGACCCCTACGACAGCTTTCTGGGCTTTGGCGATGTTAAAGTCACGTCGACCTTTGCCTCCGACGAGCCGGAACGAAAGGGAGTCTGTCTGCTGATTGTCCACGGTGTCGGTCCGGAGGCATGGCGTTCTGATAAGCCGAAGTCCAAATTTTTGCTGATCAACCTGCCGTTTAAAACTCTGGCGGTAAAAAGATTGGCACTGAAAAAGAGGACTGTGCTCGGAATCTACATGGAAGAAAGAGGTGAAGGAGAGAGTACGTCCTCAGTTCTCTTCTGGGATGGGAAAAAATATCGCTACCAGCAAATTGGAGCGACCTTCGATTAGACCAGCACTTTAGCTTCGGAACACTTTGGTCGCATCAACTGAAATTACTAGCTTGATCAATTGCGGGTAAGCTCGCCCTCCACCTTGCCGGTGATCGTCACGAAGCGAATCACACCAGCGCTATCTTCGAAAACCAGGCCGGTTCCCTCAGAGTTCACGACTGCCGTCACCAGATGACCGTAGGATTTTGGAATGCCTCCGTGGGTCGGAGTTTGGTCATAGCGCGCCAATTCTCCCTCTTTCATGCCGGTCATGCTGACGAATCGAATCACGCCGTCATGGTCCTCGAAGATTATCCCGGTGCCGATCTGGTCGGGGATCGCCGCCACCAAGCGACCATACGTCTTCGGCACGCTCCCTTGGGTTGGCGCTCCTGCGTAAGCAACCGTTGGGTTTCTGTTTCCGTATAAGTAGCCGGCAACGGCCAAGAGCCCACCACCCAAGACAATGAGAATCCTGTTTCGCATTGGTTCGAACCTTTCTTTTTTCCGGCAGAAGCGCTGTTTATGGCTGGACCAGAATCTTGTGCATCATGCCGAGATCTTCATGCAGCAGGATGTGGCAGTGAAAGGGGAAAGTGCCTGCGGTGGTCGGATCGGTGAAATCCATGCGCACGGTAACACTGGGATAAGCACCTTTCCCGGACCAATAGGGAACTTCGATGGTGTCGCGCAGGTCTTGATTAGTGACTGGCTGCCCGTTTACATCCATCAGCATGAAGTGGACCTGATGGATGTGAAACGCATGCGTTTCAAGAGTTCGGTTTTGAATGGTCCAGTCTTCGATAGCTCCCACTTTGGTGGTGATCACAGGCTTCTCGTTGGGTTGGAAGACCTGTTGTTTCTGTCCGTTGACGGTTAGATAGAACTGAATTGGCCCATTGGTTCCGGCGAACTCTTCGGAAAAATAAAGCGTCCGTATCGCAGTGGGAGTCGCATTGCTTAAGTTCGCGAACTTTAAACTACTTCTCGCGATCGGTGCCGTAGAACCTTTGCTTGGCGCCACTTGTTTCTTGGTGCCCGCGCTAGTAAGGACAATGTTGGCGAGAAGCTGCTGCTTGTCCGGGTTGCCCGTCGGGCCGGTAGAGTAAGGCAAAGTCATAAACAGCTCAGTCGCTCCCGCCGGAGGCGGCTGCACGATAAATTCTGCGCGTCCTGCAGGAGGCACCAGGACTGAAGTTACCGTCCGAGCCTCGGCCAGAGGATAGCCATCGAGAGCAATCAACTCCAGAGGCTGCGGTGTACCGTTAAGCCAGATCTCGAGT
>JBAVUV010001109.1:0-11390 GCA_049696955.1 Candidatus Sulfotelmatobacter sp.
CCGGCTAATTCACAAACCGGCGCATTCGAACATTCATTACCATCCCCAGCGCCAGGAACATGAACAGAACGGAAGACCCACCGTAGCTCATCAGCGGCAGAGGTATTCCAGTGACCGGCATAAAGCCGACCACCATGCCGACGTTGACCAGGATATGGAAGCTAAGCACAGCCACCACACCCATCACCACGAACGTGCCAGCGCGGTCGGGCGCTGTTTGCGCATTCTGCGTCAAACGCATCAGCACAATGAAGTATAACAGCAGAACCCCCAGCGCGCCCACGAATCCATGCTCCTCGGAGAATGCCGCAAAAATAAAGTCCGTTTGGGGAACGGGCAGGAAAGCCCCGTGTGTTTGCGAGCCTTTTCCACCCCATAGACCTCCCGAACCCACCGCAATCAGGGATTGCTCAACTTGGTACCCGGAACCTTGGGGATCGGCATCCGGCTCCAGAAAACTGGTCAGCCGTTGCTTCTGGTAGCTCTTTAGAATGTGTACCCGGGGAACGAAAAAGACCGCGCCGATTCCGATTCCGGCCAGCACAGCCACCAACATCCCCTGCTTCCACTGCATTCCCCCCAAGAAGACTCCCATAATCGCGATCGGTATATACGTGAGAGCCGTTCCGAGGTCCGGCTGTTTCAATACCAGAAGCATTGGAATCACTACGATGGCTCCAGCCTTCATGAAGTCTGGCCAGGAGAGTTCGCGATGCCGCAGATCGGCGAAAAACTTTGCCATCGCCAGGATAAGGATCAGTTTGACCCACTCGGAAGGCTGAAAGTGGTTGCCGCCGGGCATCTTGATCCAGCGTTTCGCGCCCAGGTACTTCTGCCCAAAGATCAGTACGGCCATCAGAGAAGCCACGCCCGCAATGTAAAACCAGTGGATTCTTTCCAAAAGCGCCTGGTAATTCAGCAGGCTGATCAGAAACATCGCCCCTACGCCGGCCGCGACCCAGTACATCTGCTTGATGTGCGATCCGGCAAACTTGGTGTGCATGGTGGCGCTGCGGATCTCCATCACACCCAGCCCGCAGATCATCAGCACAAAGACCAGCAGCAGCCAGTCGAAATCGCGAAATGAAACGTAACGTGACATAAAGAAGCTTTTGGCTCTTAGCTCTTGGCTCTTAGCTCTTGCGGACTCAGTTCCTCAATTCTTTAATACATCCCCGGCGCTGCCGTTGCTAACGCTGAGGGCCTTTTCGGCAACTCGACTGAAAAGCGGCCGCCTTCCAACTTGTCGCCCTCCGGCGCAGTCCAAAGCGCGCCCATATCGACTTTGCCGTCGCTGTTCGGCTTCTCCACTACTTTATTGGGTATGCGGCGTTGCTTATCGACGTAAGCCTTGAGCACCTGCGTGGCGATGCGGGCTGCCAACTTGCCGTGCTCCCCTCCCTCGAACAAGACGCAGACAACGATGTCGGGATTGCGCCGTGGAGTGAATCCTACGAACCATCCATTCTGTGCGAGATCTGCGGCGTTCTTGAACTTGGCACGCGTGGCCAGCGAAACAATCTGTGCCGACCCCGTCTTGCCTGCAATATCGATCCCGGGAATATGCGCCGAGGGAGCAGTGCCTTCCGGCAGCAGAACCCGCGACATCGCATCGGTGATGTAGGTCCATCCGTTGGGATCGATGGGAACGGTTTTTGTTTCCGTCACATGACTGGTCTCCACGTATCCGCTGGGCAGCTCTTGCGGATCGACTACGTGGGGCACCACCATGCGGCCATCCATCGAAATTGCGGAAATGGCGCGCAGCAACTGTACCGGCGTGATTGCAACCGCTCCTTGTCCGATGCCGACGGAGATGGTTTCTCCGGCAAACCATTTCTGTTTAAAGTTGCGGATCTTCCACTCTTCCGAGGGCATTACGCCACTCACTTCGTTGGGAAGGTCGATTCCAGTTTTCTGGCCTAGACCAAATGCAGTGGCCCATTTGGCAATGCGCTCGATGCCGAGCTTTTCTGCCAGTGTGTAAAAGAAGACGTCGCAAGACTGGTAGATAGCTTTTTCCAGGTTGACCGCGCCATGCCCGGTTTTGACCCAGCAGCCAAACCGCCGTCCGTAAAACTCCGCGCCGCCGGTGCAATTCACATGTAGATCTTGGGCGATGCCTTCCTGCCAACCCGCGACCGACATAATGATTTTGAAAGTCGAGCCCGGCGCGAGCTGCGCTTGAATCGCCTTGTTCAGCAAGGGCTTATCGGGATCGGTAACCAGTTTGTTCCATTCATCGCGCGAAACGCGCACGGCAAAGTCGTTGGGATCGAAAGTCGGGCGGCTCGCCATGGCCAGGATTTCGCCGGTATGCGGGTCCATGGCAACGATCGCGCCGTTCTTCCCTTCCAGCGCCTCCTCGGCGGCGATCTGCAGATCGATATCAACAGTGAGTTTCAACTGCTTTCCGGGGATCGCATCTGTTTCTCCCAGCAGCCCCACTTCACGGCCATGACTGTTCACCAGCTCCCGCCGTGCGCCATTCGTTCCCATCAAAGCATCGTTATATTGCCGCTCAACGCCGGAGACTCCGACCACATCGCCGGGATTATAGAGTTCGAACTGGGGCTGGTTGAGCATGTCTTCCGTGACTTCGCCCACATAGCCGATCAAATGCGCCATAAATCCGTTGCGCGGATACAACCGCCGATCGGCCCTGATCGTATCCAGTTCGGGCAGTTCGTTGCGATGCGCTTCGATGAAGGCCTGCTCGTCCTGCGTGATGTCTTCTTTTAGAAAGATCGGCTGGTACTGCGGCATGGAGGCGAAGTGGCGGATGCGGGTTCGCACTTCGTTCGCGTCCAAATGCAACCCCTCGGCGATCAGATCGGCATCAGCATTCAGGTCACGCGATGAATCGCGCAGGAGCAGCGCCGAAAACGACGGATAGTTGTCTACGATGATGCGCCCTTCGCGATCCAGAATCTTGCCGCGGGGCGCAAGGATCGGCACATTGCGGATGTTATTTTTTTGCGCAAGTGTTGCGTAGAGGTTCGTTTGCATCACCTGCAGCCGCCACAACCCGTAGGCCAGCACAAGAAAGATAGCCAGGATCAGGTACTGCGCCGCGGTCAGGCGGATTGCCGATACTTTTTCATCGCGACCGAACATCAGACCTCGGGCTTCGGGCTTCCGGAGTCAGCGGCACCAGCGGCCAGATCCGGAAGTCGATGCCTTTTTTCCTCTCGGGGAATTGTCTTTAATTGTAATGCGTAGTTCCCTTCAGCGGAGTCCATTCGGATAACGAAGGTCACTGGTAGAACTCGCTTGTGCCGGAAGCCGGAAGCCCGCTTAAGTTCTCTGCTTGAACTTATCCAGCAGGAAATACAGTCCCACGCCCAGAAAGGCATTCGCCAGCCCGGCCAGGATTCCACGGCTCCAGCTCCAATTCAGCGTCATATTGACCATGCCGCGCGCCACCGTGAAGTAAACCGCGGCATGCACCAGGTAGAATCCCAGCGTAACCAGGAACCGGGCGCCAGCATTTTCCACGTCCAGCTTCGCTCCCAGCGAGGACGCGAAGTATCCCACCACGGTCTTGGCGATGCCATAGATTCCAATCGGATAGGCGCCGAGCATGTCCTGCGCCAAGCCGATCGCAGCTCCAGTCAAAAGGCCGGAAATCGGATTGCGCCGCGCCATGGCGAAGAAAATAGTCACCAGCAGCGGCAAGTCGAAGATGGAAAAGAACGGAAACCGCCGAGGTACAAATGCCTGAAGAAATAACGCCAGCAAGGGTACGCCTACGGTCACCGGAATGCTAAACCGGTAGACCTCAATCTGCTCGCCCGAAGTGTAAGTGATGGGCACGCTAGTGGGGATCGTCTGCCGTTGTAGGCGGCTGCGCGGCAGGTTGCGAGACCTGGGGCTTAGGCCGTGCCTTTGGTGAAGTGGCCGGCGAGCCCGCAGTCTGGGATCCAGTCGCAGTCGGAGAAATTGTATTCGGGTCGGCCTCGTCGGAAGCCGTCTTCGCAGCCGATTTCTTTGCCACATCCACCGCATTCGGAGCAGCAGCCGTACTCGCTTCCGGGGCTGCAGGGGCGCGTGGCAGGACCTTGGGCTTCGCCGAGCTGTCAGTCGCCGTCACAGGCTTAGCCCCACCATTTAGGCTCTGCCCAGCCACGACCGGCTTGCTGGAGGCCGTTGCCCCAGATGCAGGTGCAGGCACCGGAGGCTTATCTGGCACTGAGGGCAAGCGTTGCGCCAGGATGTCAGCCGCGCGCACCCGCGTTCCGCTCTCGACCACCGCATCTTCCTCCTGCTTTTGCGTCACGACCAGCACTTCTTCCAGACGGCTTAAATCGGCCGCAGGTTTCACCTGGATGTTCAAAAACATTTCATGGCCGGGACTGACCTTGCTTACCGTGCCCACCGGGAGTCCTTTGGGAAAGATCCGATCGCCCCCGCTACTCAGCACAATGTCACCCGGCACGACTTTTTCGTCGCTCATCACCCGCTGCAGAACGATCTCGCCATCCGGCGTTCCCTTCAAGACGCCTTGCAAGCGCGATTTCTCCAGCATCGCGCCCACCCCGCTGGTCTGATCGTTGATCAGCAGTACCTGGGAAACGCTGGGAAATACCTCCAGCACCTTGCCCACGATACCGTTCGCCGTGATTACCGCGAAATCACGTTTAATCCCGTCGTTGCCGCCCTTGTCGATATAAATGATTCGCGAGAGATCGCTGCCACCGGATCCAATGACTTGCGCGGGCACGGTCTTAGCGACGAACTGCTCGCGAAAACCCAGCAACTGCTGCAGGCGGTGCGCCTGGCCGGCGTCTTCGTTCAGCCGCACCTGCTCCAGACGCATTTGCTCGATCTGCTGTTTGAGTTGGCGGTTTTCCGCGCGCACTCCGCGCAGGAAAAAATAGTTGTGCCACAGGTTAGTGGTGCTGTTCTGCGCCCAAACCAGCACGCGCTCGAAAGGAGTAATCGTATCGACCGCCCAGATGCGGATCAGCCGCGTATGCTCGGGGGAATCGCCGCTGCGCTTGACTTGCACCGCCAGTCCCAGCACCTGCATAAACAACACGCCTACCAAGATGGTCAGGTTGCGGTAACGGCCGAGTACAGATTCCATAAATTCAAGGTTTCAACGTTTCGGGTTTCAAGGTTTCACGGATGGCGTCCGCTTCAGAATCAGGTTGCAGGTTCCAATCTTGGCGCCTTGAAACCATGAAACTTTAAAACCTTGAAACCTTACTCAATTGAAATCTTCCGCAGCAGCTTAAAGTCGCTGAGCATCTTGCCCGTCCCCAGCACCACGCTGCACAGTGGATCGTCGGCGATCGAAACCGGCAGTCCGGTTTCTTCACGAATGCGCTTATCGAGATTTTTCAACAGCGCCCCGCCACCGGTCAGCACAATGCCGCGATCGCTGATGTCGGCCGAGAGTTCTGGCGGCGTCCGCTCCAGGGCCACGCGAATCGCATTCATAATCGTTGATACGCACTCGCTCAACGCTTCACGAATTTCGCCATCGTCTACTGTAATGGTTTTCGGCACACCTTCGATAAGGTTACGCCCTTTAATCTCCATGGTCATCGGTTTGTCGAGTTGATGAGCCGACCCGATTTCCATCTTGATCTGCTCGCCGGTGCGCTCGCCGATCAGTAGATTATATTTCCGTTTCAGGTAATTCATGATGGCTTCGTCCATCTGGTTTCCCGCCATCCGCACCGAACGCGAATAGACGATGCCGCTCAACGAAATCACGGCGATGTCAGTCGTGCCTCCGCCAATATCCACCACCATGTTGCCGCTCGGCTCGGTGATCGGGAGCCCGGCTCCGATTGCCGCCACCATGGCCTGTTCCACCAGATGTACTTCACTCGCCTTGGCGCGATAGGCCGAATCCATGACCGCGCGCTTTTCCACCTGCGTGATTTCCGAGGGCACTCCAATCACGATGCGCGGATGCACCAGCATCTTCCGGTTGTGCGCCTTCTGAATGAAGTAGTTCAACATCTTCTCGGTGACTTTGAAGTCGGCGATCACGCCATCTTTCATCGGCTTGATGGCGACGATGTTGCCCGGCGTCCGGCCCAGCATCTCTTTCGCTTCTTTGCCGACGGCCTCTACTTCGCCCGTGTTCTTGTTGATGGCGACGATGGAAGGCTCGTTGACTACGATGCCCTTGCCGCGCGCGTACACCAAGGTGTTGGCCGTCCCCAGATCGATCGCCAGATCGCTTGAGAACAGGCTGAATAACGACCTGAGGTTATGGGAGCGTGATGAATGAAATCCGTTGTTGCTTGACATGACGAAGTCTTCTCTCGCTTTTGCCGATTCGAACCGCTCGATTTCCCGGGCGAACCCGGCTTTCGCAATCTCTAACGCGAACTTCCAGCGTATTTACTGAATAATAATTTTCTTCTGCTGCGTATTCACTCCGCCCTGAGAGGTCTGCGCCGTCACCGTAATCACAGCCTCGCCGGTCGCCAGCGGCGGGGTGAAGTAGTGAAACGTCCCATCGGTGCTAACCATGGGTACTTCCCGCCCGTTCACCATCACACGGGCCCCCATCTGCGTCTTGCCGGTAACTTCAATCACATGCCCATGCTGAATAAACGGATCCAATTCCAAATCGATGGCTTCGCTCTGTTTTCCCTTGGGAATAATCGTGAAGCGATTTTTCTCGCTCTCTACCGACTCTTTTCCGGACGCTTCGTACGACTGTACCATCCAGTAGTACGCACCTTCGCCCAGACTTGTAACCGTAACGTCTGCTGTGTTTACTCTTTTGTCTACCAGTGTAGAAGAAAAGTAGGGATTTCTCGATATGCGAAGGCGGTAACCCGCCGCATTCGCCATCGGAGTCCAGGAGAACTCCACATCCTTGGTTGTTTCACCGGAGGTAAAGATCGGCGCCATGTTGGCGGGAGAGATTGGAGTCGGTGGTCCCGTGCCTTTCGCCTTTTCCATGTGCGGCGAAGTGGCCTGGAAACTTACCTTCTCCCAGTTTGCCAACTCCACCGTTTCTCCGTTGCGGGTAACTTCACCACCGCCCTTTTTCATCAAGATCTCGTGCTGATCCAGTTTGGGATCATTGTGCACCTGGGCGGTCGATTCGGGAGCCAGCGATGCTGTTGCACCGTCCACGATCACTTGCGACTTCGATCCCTGAGAATAAGTCGCTGTAGAGAGATCCACGGTTCCCGTACTCACCGCCACGGCCACGTTGGTTTGCTGTTGATCGTTGGCCGAATTTTCTTCAATCACGATCAGTGAATCCTGTTTCACGGTGTAGCTGGTGCCGTCGTTGAACACCACCTTCGCCATGCCTTCCGAGCCGGTCTGCACCACATCGCCCTTATCGAGCGGAACGTTATAATCCGCCGCCAGCCAGCTGCTGCTGCTACCCTTTTTCACTCGCACCGTGCCATCCAGCGCCGTGAAGTGGGCTTGCTGTGCCGTAGAAACGCCGCCACCCGCCGCCGGAGCCATCCCCGCTACTCGCTCCAGGATTTTGTTGGCCACATCATCTGCGGCCTTGATGCCATTTTCCGTGAATTGCGGGAAGGTGAATCGCATTGCCAGCAGCAACAGCACTACCCCACCCAGGACCATCATGGCCACACTGCGATAGGTGACCGTGGTCCATGCGATGTGGATACCCGGTTTGCGAGTCGACGAAGACACGTGGACGAAAAACCCTGTTTAAGCCTTTTGAATATGCGGTAGTTCAAACGTTACCACAAGCCTGTTGACGCCAAGAATAGGTAATCAACGAGGAACATTACCTTCGTTTGGTAGGAGTTTTCGTCGGGACGATAGCCCCTTCGGCATCTTCCACTTTACAAAACTTCGGTCGACCAATTTTCCGAGTTGAGAGAGACCAACCGGTAAGCCGTGACAGACTTATGGCCTTCCGCTATTCTTCTTCACTCATGGCTAGTGCTTCACCAACCGTTGCTTCTTCCAGCCGGGACCATCGGTCATTCCTGGCCTCGGGCATGGCGATCATCTGGGGCATCGCTCTGGCAAAGTTGCTCTTTCATATCTATTTCAACAACCGCTACGGATACTTTCGAGACGAATTCGATTACATCGTTTGTGGCGATCACCTCGCATGTGGGTATGTCGACCAGCCTCCGGTCATTCCATTTCTGATTCACATCTGCCGCGCCGTTCTCGGCGACTCTCTACGCAGTATTCGTTTCGTTCCCGCACTGGCTTCTTCCCTGCTTGTGGTTCAAGGTGCGGTGCTCGCGCGCGAATTTGGCGGCCGCCGTTTCGCGCTTCTGTTAAGCGCCGTTACAATTCTGATCGCGCCGCAGTATCTCTCGGACGGCAGCTTGCTCACCACCAATTGCCTTGAGCCCAATCTTTGGATGGGCTGCGCTTATTTCGCTATTCTCGCCATCCAACGCAATGACCTGCGCTATTGGCTGTGGTTCGGCGTAGTCGCGGGGATCGGACTGGAAGAAAAATATTCCATCGCTCTTTTCGGATTCGGCATTGTCGTCGGGCTTCTCCTCACACCACAACGGCGTGTCTTCCTCAACCGCTGGATATGGATCGGCGGTGCGGCCGCGTTTCTGATTTTCCTTCCCAACCTGCTGTGGAACATCCACAACAGCTGGCCTTTTATTCAACTGATGCACAACATTCGCGCCGAGGGCCGTGATGTCATCCTTCCGCTACCGCAGTACTTCTTTCAGCAGACGATTCTGGTTCATCCTTTCACCGCGCCCATCTGGTTGACGGGATTATTCGCGCTGCTTTTCTCGTCTCGGCTGAAGCCCTACCGTTTTCTCGGCTGGTGCTACCTGACCTGCTTCACCGTTTTTTTTGTGCTGCATGGAAAGAACTATTACCTGGCTCCGGTGTATCCGATGCTGTTGGCAGCGGGCGCGGTGGTGATCGAATCGGCAATCGACGGTCAGAAGGATGCAAAGCAAAATGGACCAAAAGCATCTCGCCTCGCATGGTGGAAACCTGTGATCCTTATCGTCCTCCTGGCGGACGGCATCCACTTGGTCCCGATCACCGTGCCTGTGCTCTCTCCAGACAAATTCCTCGCCTACACGAAGACTCTATTCTTCAAGCTCCCGGTCATGGAGCACGCGCACGCCCGCGCCGCGCTGCCCCAGTGGTACGCCGATCAATTCGGCTGGAATGAAATCGTCGCCGAAACTACTGTAGCCTGGAATCGCCTTTCCGTCGCAGATCGAACTGATAAGACCTGCGGGATTTTCGCCCAGGACTACGGTCAAGCTGGGGCAATCGATTTCCTCGGACGCCGTTACGGTTTACCGCCAGCCCTCAGCGGCCATCAAACCTGGTTTCTGTGGGGGCCTCGCGGCTATTCCGGCAACTGCATGATCGTTCTTGATGACAAGCGTGAACGACTCGAACAACTCTGGCAAAGCGTCGAATACGTGGGCACATCCGCCGACAATCCCTATGCCCTGGAGAAAGAAATTCCGGTCTTCATCTGCCGCGGCGCGAAATTCGGCACCCTCGCGGACATTTGGCCGCAAATCAAACGCTGGCGCTAGCATTCAAGTTGCTGGTCAGAAACTAACGAATGCTCGCGCAAAACTCTGTCCGACTCGTGTCCGACTGCAGGATCAGACTGACACAACAATCTTTCCCGGTTTTGTTAAGCCCGCGATTTTCCTGCATCCCTTGACATCGCAACAGCTCGTCATCAACAATTATCTGCACTTCTAAGTCGGTTCTGAAATCATCGGACTAAATCGTTCCATCCGTTCAGAAAGCTTCCTCGACGAGGTTATTCATGTTCCTAGCAGCTCGCGTGGCAATCTTCTTCTGCCTTCCATTGGTGCTTGCAGCGGTTCTCTCCGCGCAGAAAATTACCGTTTCTCAGCCCACCATCTGGGCCAGCAAGCCGGACGTAACTGCTTTCGAAAAAATCGAAACTGACCGCCTCGCCGCTGGCCAGCGTTCCATCGACAATCTGCTCGCCGCCAAAGGCCCCCGCACGATAGAGAACACTCTTGCCCCGCTGGATGAGGCTTTTCATCAGATCAACACCGCGGCATACTTCGCCGGGCTCATGGAGCAGGTCCATCCCGACGCCACGTTCCGCGACCACGCCACGGCGATGCTCACGAAAGCCAGCGCTGCGCAGACCGCCATCGCTCTCAATCACGATGTCTACAACGCCCTGGCTGCGCTTGATCTTTCCAAGGTGGACTCGGCGACCCGTTACTACGTAACCCGCCAACTTCTCGAATTTCGTCTCGCTGGTGTCGATAAGGACGATACTACGCGAGCTCGTCTGAAGAAATTAAGCGATCAGGCGACAGAAGAGCAGTCCATGTTCGACCGCAATATTTCCGACGGACAAAAAACCATCGAGGCTGACCTTTCTGAACTCGATGGACTGCCGCAGGATTATATTGACCGCCACAAGCCCGGCGCAGATGGAAAGATACGCCTCACCACCGATTATCCTGACGCGCTTCCCGTCTTCAGTTTCGCCAAAAGCGATTCTCTGCGCCGCCGCATGGCCCTCGCATTCAACACTCGTGCCTACCCGAAGAATCTGGAAGTCCTCACCAGCCTGATGAAAACTCGTTACGAAATTGCGACGCTGCTTGGCTATCCCTCATGGGCCGACTACAACGCCGCCGACAAGATGGTTGCCAAAGGCCACAATATTGCCGACTTCATTCAGCAGGTAAACGACGCGTCCCGAGAGTTGTCGGAGCGCGAATTTAAGATGTTGCTCGCGGAAAAACAAAAGACAGATCCTGGCGCGAAACAAATATGGGATTACGAACGCGGCTACCTTTCCGAACTAGTTCGCCGCACCCAATACAATTTCGACTCTCAATCCGTGCGCCCGTACTTCCCGTTCATGGAAGTAAAGCAAGGCATTCTCGATACCGCAGCGGATCTTTTTCACGTCAGCTTTCAGCAGGAACAAAACGTGCCCTCATGGGATCCCGCAGTAGAAACCTGGATCGTCATCGACAGCGGGAAGCCGATCGGCCGCTTCTATCTCGACATGCATCCCCGGCCCGGCAAGTATAGCCACGCCGAAATGGCTCCGGTGCTCGACGGCATTCGCGGCAAGCAATTGCCGGAAGCCATCCTCGTTTGCAACTTCCCAGCACCCACCGCTACCGATCCCGGCCTGATGGACTACGGCGATGTGCAAACTTTCTTCCACGAATTCGGTCACCTCATGCACCACATTCTCGGAGGCCAGCAGCCATGGGCCGGCATCAGTGGCATCACCATGGAATCCGATTTCGTCGAAGCTCCGTCGCAAATGCTCGAGGAATGGATCAGCAGCCCGCAGGTACTGGCCAAGTTCGCACGCCACTACAAAACCGGCGAACCGATTCCCGCTGAACTGGTCGAACGTATGAATCGCGCCTCCGCTTTCGGACGCGGCGGCTGGG
>JBAVUV010001110.1:0-1617 GCA_049696955.1 Candidatus Sulfotelmatobacter sp.
GATATCCTAGTACCAATGGAACCCCCGGACGCCCTCGTCCAGGGGCAGCGACACAGCCGTATGCGCGCAAGTCCATGCCGCTGCCCGGGCGGACGAAGGCGTCCGCCGCTCCACGAGCAAACTGATCTTCGCGCGCCGCTTGCGATAAGATTAAAGTGAATGAATCCATCGCATCCGCCAACTGAAGCTGGAGAAAAAGCTGTGGCTGCCTCGCCGTCGCCTGCGCCTTCGAACTTTATTCGCGACATCATTCTCGAAGACCTCAAGACCAACAAGCACAACGGCCGCGTGCAGACGCGTTTTCCTCCTGAGCCCAACGGCCATCTGCACATCGGACACGCCAAAGCCATCTGCATTGATTTCGGTCTGGCCGACGAATTCGGCGGACATACCAATCTTCGCTTCGACGACACCAACCCCGAGAAGGAAGAAACCGAGTACATCGAGTCAATCAAAGTAGACGTGAAATGGCTCGGCTTTCAGTGGGACGGGCTGTTCTACGCTTCCGATTATTTCGACCAGCTCTACGAATGGGCGATCAAGCTGATTAAGGAGGGCAGAGCGTACGTCGACGATCTGACAGCCGATGAAATCCGCAAACATCGCGGTACGCTGACTGAGCCGGGAAAAGACAGTCCCTATCGCAACCGGTCTGTCGAAGAGAATCTGAATTTATTCGAGCGCATGCGCGCCGGCGAATTCCCGGACGGCTCGCGCACCTTGCGGGCGAAAATCGATATGGCCTCGCCGAATCTTAACCAGCGCGACCCGGTGATGTACCGCATTCTGCACGCCGAGCATCATCGCACCGGCACTAAATGGTGCATCTATCCGCTGTACGATTTCGCGCACGGCCAGTCGGATTCCATCGAGCGGGTCACGCATTCCCTTTGCACTCTCGAGTTTGAAGACCACCGCCCGGTCTACAACTGGTTCATCGAGCAGCTGGGAATCTTTCCCTCACGGCAGATTGAGTTCGACCGCCTGAACCTTACTTACACGTTGCTGAGTAAACGCAAGCTGCTGCAGTTGGTGCAGGAAGGCCGGGTGAGCGGATGGGACGATCCGCGCATGCCCACGCTCGGCGGCATTCGCCGCCGCGGATATACACCGGAAGCGGTGCGCAATTTCTGCGGGGCCATTGGCGTCTCGAAGACCAACGGCTCGATTGAGCTGGCCATGCTCGAGCACTTCGTTCGCGAAGACTTGAACAAACGCGCCCCGCGCGTGATGGCAGTCCTGCGCCCGCTGAAAGTCGTGATCGACAATTATCCGGAATTGCAGGTCGAAGAGATGGACGCGGTGAACAATCCCGAGGACGCGAATGCGGGCGCGCGCAAGGTTCCATTTTCTCGTGTGCTCTATATCGAACAGGACGACTTCCGCGAGAATCCGCCGAAGGGATACTTCCGCCTCTCGCCCGGACGCGAGGTGCGCCTGCGCTACGCCTACTTCATCACCTGTCAGAGTGTGGTGAAAAACGAAAAAGGCGAGGTCGTGGAAGTGCACTGCATTTATGATCCCGCATCGCGCGGCGGCAATTCGCCCGACGGACGCAAGGTGAAATCCACGATCCACTGGGTCTCGGCGGCACATGCTGTCGACGCCGAAGTGCGG
>JBAVUV010001111.1:0-2015 GCA_049696955.1 Candidatus Sulfotelmatobacter sp.
CGAAAACCTCACTCGAATCGGAGAAATCGACTCGGCGTACATCGGGCTTGTTGGGATTGACGGGGGACTACATGTTCTGCGCAGAGTGCGAAGCTATCGCTAGAGCACTGGGTGAGGTGTACGCTGAGGCGTGGGCCGTCGGTACCTTTACTGATGACCAGCGACAATTTCTTGAGTTTTACCGCAACGCTGTTTTGCTGAGAGTCGCTCGATGAATTTCTTCGTCGCGGTCACTGACTACGATTGGTTCCAATTGCATGCGTCCAAGTCTTCTGTGGTTGAAGTAAATTTCTGGCGCCCATCTCCTGAGGCGTCATTCAAAGCTCTCAAGCCTGGTGAAATGCTGCTATTCAAGCTTCACTCGCCGCGCAATTTTATAGTCGGTGGCGGATTCTTTACCCGCTTTGTCCATTTGCCGATCTCGCTCTCATGGGAAGCTTTCGGTGAAGGCAACGGAGTTCGATCTCTTTCGGAAATGCGTGAAAGGATCGCGAAGTACAGACCCCTACCCATCGCACCGATGGAGAACCCAAAGATCGGTTGCATACTCTTGGCCGAACCATTCTTTTTTAGGGAAGCCGAATGGATTCCGGTACCCTCGGATTTCAGCCTTAATATTGTCCAGGGAAAAGGATACGACAGCGAAGACGGGACCACTGGCAAGGCCCTGTGGGGAGCGGTTACCGAAAGATTGGCGACACGGGCTACTGCGAACCTAGACCCTGGTCCAGCAACTATCGCAGCGGTCGAGAGTATCCGCTACGGCGAACCGATGGTCATTCGACCGCGACTCGGCCAAGGCACATTCAGAGTGATTGTGACGGACGTTTACGACCGTAGATGTGCGATCACGGGTGAGCGTACACTGCCGGTGCTAGAAGCTGCGCTGATCGGCCCCGGTATTTTTGAGCCACTCTGAGGGTTAGTTTCCGGCAAAATCTGATTCCCAGGAAGGGAGATTTGCCGTGAAACACAAACGATTCACTGTCGAACAAATCGTGGCGGTCTTGAAGCAGGCGGAAGCGGGAGTTCCCATGGCGGAGTTGATCCGGCGGGTGGGAATTTCAGAGCAGACCTTCTACCGATGGAAGAAGCAATACGTCGGGCTGGAGGTGGATCAGGTTCGCCAGCTCAAGCAGCTGCAAGAAGAGAATACCCGGTTGAAACAGGTGGTGGCCGACCTGACGCTGGACAAAGCCATGTTGCAGGACGTTCTGTCAAAAAAATTCTAGCGCCCTCGCGGCGTCGGCAGGTGGTCGAATACCTGCACGGCAGTTACCGGGTGAGCGAGCGGCGAGCGTGTAGGGTAGCCCGGTTGAATCGTGGGACCTTTCGGTATCGCGGTTACAAAGACCCGCGGACCGCCCTGAGGATGCGCATCCGGGAGATTGCTCAGACGCGAGTGCGGTACGGATACCGGAAGATTCGCGTGCTGCTAAACCGCGAGGGCTGGAACGTGGGCAAATACTTGGTGGAACGAATCTATCGGGAAGAGGGATTAACGCTACACCAACGGCGGAAGCGACGCCGCCGGGTGGCGGAACATCGGCGTGAACGTTTTCATCCAACGGGGCAGAATCAGGTGTGGTCGATGGACTTTGTGGCGGATCAACTTGTGGACGGAAGAAGGTTCCGATCACTGACGGTCGTGGATATCTACACTCGGGAATGCCTGGCGATCGAGTCAGAACAGCGGCTGAAGGGCGAAGATGTTGTGTTGGCGCTGAATCGGATTAAAATCCAGCGAGGAGTTCCGAAGTTTCTTTGCTGTGACAACGGGAGCGAGTTCTCCAGTCAAGCGATGGATCTGTGGGCCTATCAGAACGGAGTGCGCATCGCCTTTTCTCGTCCAGGGAAGCCCACGGACAATGCCTTCGTGGAGTCGTTCAACGGAACTTTCCGAGCAGAATGCCTGGATGCCCATTGGTTCACGTCGTTGACGGAAGCCCAGCAGATCATAGAGACTTGGCGCAGGGAGTACAACGAGAGTCGGCCTCACAGGGCTCTCGGGGAGA
>JBAVUV010001112.1:0-1693 GCA_049696955.1 Candidatus Sulfotelmatobacter sp.
GCTCTCTCTCGGTGCGCAATTGGTTGTAGCTGGAAACTTTCAGCAGCATTCGAGTGTAAGAACTGGCTATGCCCGTGAGGCTAAGGAAGCCAATGGCCGCGCCGACTACGAAAACATATAAATAATGGACAGGAATAGAGATCTTGCGCAGCTGGCCGTCATCTCCGCGGGCCACGAAAAGTATGTAGAAGCGTTTCTGCAAATGCCTTCCTTCTTCCGCTTTGAATCAGGGCCGGAACTCCAGGCAAAGTTCTGAGGTTGCAGAAAGCCTGTTCGGACAACCTGATCTTCCGGGTCACGCGTTCCCATCTTGGGAATGGAGACTTCTAACGTGCCCGTCCTGCCACTAGAACACACGGCAAACGTCTCTTCTCTGCAATTCATAAAGAATGCAGAACTTAGCTCGGCCAGAGATCGAATGAATGTCTGCTAGAAGGTAACAAACCGGGTTCCCCCTGTCAACGGGAAGGCGCTGTATTAAACGTTACTTAAGGCGGGTAATCATAGACCGTCTCGGGACAGATTACAGAGGCTACGGAGGTTCAGAACAAATACTGACCGGACGGCCATCGGGCGGCACAACTCCAATGCATGGCTGGCGTCCTATATATTTGTCAGCGGGATGATGGCCGAGAAGGCATTGATCGCACGGATTCGCCGTCGCGCTGAAGCTGGGCGCAATGCGGCAGTTGTGACTGGAATCGGCGATGACTGCGCTGTGCTGCGGATGCCTCGGCACTCCGGGAAACCAGTGGACACGCTGGTCACGACGGACTTCTCCCTGGAGGGCGTCCATTTCCGGCGCGATTGGCATTCGCCCGAGTCGATCGGCCACCGGTGCCTGGCGCGTGGATTGAGCGACATTGCCGCCATGGGCGGGGAACCGGTCGCCGCATTTCTGTCGCTGGCTCTGCCGCGTGACGTTTCGCCGAGTTGGGTTAGCCGTTTTGCCAACGGTCTACTCGCCTTGGCGAAGAAATATGGCGTGACGCTTGCCGGCGGCGATACAGCGGAGTCGCTCGATGGGATTCTTGCCGACATCGTCGTGCTGGGAACCGTGCCCAAAGGAAAAGCCGTTTTGCGCTCTGGGGCGCGGCCTGGTGATCGAATATATGTGAGCGGGGAATTGGGCGGTTCGGCAGCTGCCGTCTGGAAGATGCGGAAGGATAAGAAGACCAGGCAGAAGTTGAATTCGCGCGAGTTTCATCGGCATTTTTTCCCCGATCCACGAATTGAACTGGGGCAGATACTGGGCGCGAAAGGCCTGGCTTCCGCCATGATTGATACCAGCGACGGCCTCTCCACCGACCTGGCCCATATCTGCGAAGAGAGCGGCGTTGGGGCGGAGATACAAGAAGAGCTTATTCCCAGAGCCCGCGTAGGCAGGCCGTTGAAGGCGGTTGATGTCGATCTTGCTCTGCACGGCGGAGAAGACTACGAACTGCTGTTCACGGCGCATGGCAACAAGCGCATACCCTCCCAAATTAACGGAATACCCATTACGCAAATCGGTACGGTCCGACGCGCACGAGAGATTTTCCTTTCGAACCGGTCCGGAATAAGCCAAAAGCTCAAGCCACAGGGATGGGAGCACTTCCGGAAGTAATGGGTACTTTGGTTACCAGTTGTCACCGGTCTGTATACCTGTGGCGGCAAAACGGTACTAGAGTATGGATATGTCGTACTCCCAAAC
>JBAVUV010001113.1:0-4505 GCA_049696955.1 Candidatus Sulfotelmatobacter sp.
CGCGAAGATATTGCGGCGAGAACTTCTGGAGCCCCGGACCATCGACGCTGTTTCTACGACCCTACTCAAGACGTCAACCTGCCTTACGAACCCATCGCCCGGCATACACCGGGGAATGAGCAACCGATAATAAGCACTAGAAAATCGTTTGACAAGAAGAATTAGAAGGGAAACGTAAAAAAAGGCAAGAGGCCGTTTTTTGGATTCTTTTAACGAAGTATAAGAAAAGCCCGCTGCTCCCACTGATACTTTCGTGCAACACAAAGTGCCGCAGCCGAGCCAAACCCTTGATAGGATTAGCCTATACAGCCATGCTGGAACAGACCACAGCTCCGGTTGAGACCCCCGTACTGACGGAGCGAAATACCGCGCCTTTGGAGCGGCGCAAGCGATCCTCAGGGATAACCGTTTCCACCATAAGGTATCTGCTGGGAACCGAAGTGCATACTTTTGCATTTTCAGTGGCCGCCAATGCGATATTGTCTTTTTTCCCGTTCGTGGTCCTGCTGATGACGCTCATTCGGCGGGTTTTCCATTCTCGGGTTATGTACGACGTAATCCTTGAGCTGCTAAGAGACTACCTGCCTGCTGGCCAGGAGTTTGTGATTCGCAACCTCAACGCCATGGTAAACAGCCGCCAGCGTGTGCAGATCGTTTCGCTCATTATCCTGTTGGTCACATCTTCGGGCGTGTTCATGCCGCTGGAAGTTGCTCTGAACCGGATCTGGCGGTTTCCCAGTAATCGGTCCTACCTGGGGAATCAGTTGATCTCTTTAGGGCTGGCGTTCGGCTGCGGCGTGTTGACTTTGCTTTCTATTGCGTTGACCGCGGAAGACATGGCGATGTTGCAATTCGTACTGCGCGGCCACGGCACCGGCTTTATTCGATTGGCCGCCTTCGTCATGATGAAGGTATTTGCCATCGCCGCCAGCGTGGCCATCTTCTTCCTCATCTATTGGGTTTTACCCAATGGCAAGGTTCCGGCACGAGCCGTGCTGCCGGCCGCCTTCATTATGGGATTGCTCTTAGAAGCTTTGAAGTATGGCTATATTCTGGCGTTGCCCTGGCTCAATTTCGGCGAGGTCTATGGCCCATTCTCGCTCTCGGTGAGCATGATGTTCTGGGCATTCCTGTCAGGATTGTTGCTGTTGGCCGGAGCGAATTTGAGCGCCGAAGAACACCTGCGGCGAAGGTCGTAGCGGACCCGGCAATCCACAGGCTCATTGTGACATCCGTCACTGCGCCGTTTTCAAGACTCCGGTTACGATGCGCTTGGTTTCCCAAAACCCTTCGAGCAGATATTCGTTTCCCAGGTGATTGCTATGACCGGGAGTTGCTGGCGTCTGCTCGCCTGTTCCTCGCTGATTTTTCTAACTTCGATTTTCTCACTCTCGATTCTCTTAGCCTCCCCTTTGCGGGGCCAGAGTGCTTCTGAGGACCACTTGCGTATCTTCAGGCCTGTAATGGCGAGTCCGCCAGATACGCCTCGCTTTTCACCGGTTCGCCTTCCCGTGCCTATCGCAGAACCGTGGCGTATCCCCGTCGCCCCGACCCCGATCGGCCTGCCGCAAATCACTAGCATCGCCGGAATTATCTTTTCCGGCCGCGTCACTTTTGTGGGGCGCGCTGGCGGCCGTCTCATGTCAACACCCGGCCAAACCACTGCTTCCACCATGGTTACCTTTCAGGTGGAAGACGCACTGCGCGGGACTACCACCGGTCAGAACTTAACCATCCACGAGTGGGCCGGCCTTTGGAACGGCAAAGAGCATTACCGCGTAGGGGAACGCGTCATGTTGTTTTTGTATCCTCCCAGCAGGTTGGGGCTCACCAGTCCGGTGGCTGGCCCCATGGGCAGATTTGCGATCGATCCCCAGGGCAGGATCAAGATGAACCTCCAGAATATTTCTGCGGTGGCCGCAGATCCGGTGATCGGCGGTAAGAAGCTCGTCCCCTATGCTGAATTCTTCCATGCAGTACGCCGTGCCAGCGGTGAAGAATGATCGCGCTGATCACGCAGAAATCGGCGGCAGCTACCGACCAACTGTTGTTTCGGCTGGCTGCGCTTTGCGCTATGGTTCTACTATTCGGCGCGCTCGCCGTCGCCGGAGGGCCGGAATACGTTGCCGGCTCCAGCTTCTTCAATTCATCGGCGATGGGCCAACCCCTCACTTGGTCGCAAGGCCAGGTGAATTACTACACAGACCGGGGAGACCTGAGCCCCATCCTGCCGAACACCGCCGCCAACGCCTTTGTCGCCAGCGCTTTCCTGCAATGGAGTTCGGTTTCCGGGGCGGCTATCACGGTAACCGGCGTCGGCCACCTCGCCGAAGACGTTAGCGGAAGCAACATCGCTGTCGACTCGAATGGAACTGTAACCGCTCCCGCCGATATCACTCCCGCCGCCAGTCAAACCCCCGTCGGGGTCGTCTACGATTATGACGGCTCAGTGACCGACGCACTGCTTGGCGCGGGCGCAGGCGCTGCCTCGCAATGCTTCTGGAACGCGGTTTATGGAGGTCCGGACAACTTAAACACCAGCGCAAATTTCCTGCATGCCTTGGTCGTAATTAATGGGCAGTGCGCACTTCAGCCTGCGCAGCTTACCGACGTGGAGTACCGATTGGTGCGCGTGCTGGGAAATGTTCTCGGCCTGGGCTGGTCGCAGGTGAACGTAAACGTAACCACCGGCAATCCGCATCCGACCGCCGACGATTATGCTGGCTTTCCTGTCATGCATTACATGGACTCGGTAAACTGCGTGCCCATCACCGTTTGCTATCCGAATCCTTACCAGCTCGCGCCGGATGACATTGCGGCTCTTTCCCGCCTTTATCCCCCTGCCACATCCCCATCGAACACTGCGCGAATTCACGGCTCGGTCTATTTCGTGAATCATTTCGGCGCCGAGGGCCAGCCAATGCAGGGCGTCAATGTGTTCGCCCGTTGGATCGATCCTTCCACGGGATTGGCCTCGCATCAATACTCAGTCTCTTCTGTTTCGGGATTTCTCTTCACCGGTAACGCAGGAAATCCCATCACTGGATTAATCGATTCGCTGGGAACTGCATACAGTCAGTTCGGCTCGAACAATCAAACTTTGGAGGGGTTTTTCGATCTCGGCGGATTGCCGATTCCGAACGGAGAAAGCACGGCCCAATACCAGCTCTCGATCGAACCTCTGGATCCGCTTTGGTCCGGAGGCGTTTGCCCGTATGACTTCTCACAAGTGGCCCCGTCCGGCGGTTTTGCGCCGATTGTCATCACCGTTACCGCGGGTGGTGATTTTGAGCAGGACATTCCCATGTCCGGCAGCGCCCTGGCAGTTCCGCCCTGGTCCGCTAGCGAGACATGGACCGCCCCAGCGACCGTCCCCGCTCCGGGCGATTGGGTCGGCTCCCTCAGCGCCTATGGCAATGTTTCCTACTTCCAGATGACCGCACAAGCCAATCGCACGCTGTCAGTAGCCGTCACTGCCCTGAACGAAACCGGCTTGCCCACTGAGTCGAAAGCAGCTCCTGTGGTCGGAATGTGGAACTCGGGCGACCCGGAGGGCACGGCGCCGCCAGTCCTTACCACCGTACCTTTCAATTCTTCTACCTTCGGTATGAGCCGGCTGGATGCTCAGGTATTGAGTACCAGCAGCTTCATTATCGGAGTCTCCGATCTGCGCGGCGACGGCCGACCCGATTATGCCTACCACGCTCATGTCCTCTACGGCGACTCGGTCAGCCCTGCGCGCATCCCGATCAATGGCGGAGCTATCGCCTTGCAAGGCATCGGATTCACTCCCGGCCTAACCGTCAGCGTGGGAAGCCACGCAGTGCCGCTGCTGGCTACCAACAGCAGTCAGATCCTCCTGGTCGCACCGCCGAAGAGCGACGGACCCCAGACCATCACCATCACCGACCCGGCCAGCGGCTCCGTTTCCACTATGACCAATGCGCTCACCATGGGAGCGGCATCGACCGATCAGATCGTCCTGTTACAGGGGACCAATCCTCAAACGCCCGTAGGCACCCAAGCCGCCAATCCGCTGCGGGTCAAGGTCGTCGCCTCCGATGGCGTGACCGCCGTCAACGGCGCAACAGTGGCATGGAGCACCACCAATGGCGCCACACTCTCGGTCTGCGGCGGAGCTTCCAGTTGTTCGGTAGCCACGGATGAAAGCGGCATAGCTTCCACCTCGATCACTCCCGCCGCTATTGGAGTTGCAACATTTACGGCCACACTTGCTCCAGCGGTTTACAATCCGGCGCTATCGGTTTCCGGCACTCTCTCGGCGACATCCACAGCTTCCGATATCGGAATTAGCACCCCATACCTCTGGATTGCCCAGGGAGCCACGCTGAGTGTGCCGATCACGGCCCGGGTTGTGAATACCGGAACGCCGCGGGCCGGCGTGACCGTCGATTTCAGGATCGCCCAAGGAATCGGCTCTCTCAGTGCCGCGAGCGCAGTCACGAACAGCACGGGCTATGCGGCGGTTACGCTCACACTGACAA
>JBAVUV010001114.1:0-10994 GCA_049696955.1 Candidatus Sulfotelmatobacter sp.
AGCGCTCCGAACTCGATAAGCTCGGCGACTACGATTGCGTCGTGATCGTCACCGATCATTCTGACTATGACTACCGCAAGATTGTGGGCGAAGCCCAGTTGGTAGTCGACACTCGCAATGCCACCAAAGGCATCGCCAGCCCGAAAGTGGTTCACTGCTGAAGCCATGCTGCTGGGAAGTAAAAGGCTACACTCGGATGTAAAATATTTTCCCGGCGGTTTTGCGGCCAGCGAGCGTTTTCGGCGGGCTTGCTGCAAGCGCTTGAAGGGTAAATAGTTACAGTTTCATCGTACTGAAACAGAAACGGCCTTTGCCGTGCACGATTTAGCGATGGGGTGGTCGATTTAAGCATTCCCGGTCCCTGCCCGCAGGGGGTTCGTTCTTTTCACTAGGAAACTTACATCCCGAACGAGTGTTTCAACATTCGTCGAGTAAAATTGGTCATGGGATATTTCGCTTCTCCACAGACTCCATTCTCGTTGCTTCCGAAGACGAGAACTCCCTGGACGGAATTCGTTTTCAGCACTGGGACACAGGCCTGCGTGGTGGCTTTCCTGGTGTGGCTACGCATGCTGCATCCGGAAATCCTTTCGGCTCCTCCACATCCCTATCTTTCCACACAATTGGTCAGCGCTCCGGCTCCGGTCAATCATCAGCCACAACCGCGACCCCAGCTCAATCCCATCGTCGCGCATCTCGATCCGCCGGAGAATGCTCTGCGCCTTCCCGCTCCCCGGCCGAGCGTTGCGAAAGTGGAGGAGGCTCCCGCTCCTACTGTCAACGTTGCGCCCCGGAAGCTGGACCCGCTCCCCGTGAACTCCGCTCCGGTGGTTCCCAAAGTGGTGGCGACGAACGTTTTTTCCACCGGCAGTTCAGCCACGCCCACGATTTCGCGCGCTCCGTCACAGGTTCAGACCGGAGGTTTTGGCGATCCCAACGGAATTCCCGCCAGAGGCGTCCCCGGGAAAGCTGTCACTATTGCGGCCCTTGGATCCTTCGATCTGCCATCCGGTGGTGGATACGGTAATGGCAGCAGTGGTACCAAAGGAGCTCGCGGCGTGGTCACAAGCACCGGCTTCGGAAATGGCACTGCCACCGGCGATAACCATCCGCGGACATCGCAGAGTGCCGTTCAGCAAAGTGGCTTCGGTGACGCCGACGTACCCGCTCCGCCCTCTGTGCATTCTCACCCCGCAGAAACCACCGCTGCTCCCGGCGTGCCTGCGGAAATCATATCCAAACCGGTTCCCGTATATACTCAGGAAGCGCGCAATCTCAGGATTCAAGGCGAGGTTCTTCTCGAGGTAGTTCTTCAGGCCTCCGGCAATCTGCACGTTGTCCGCGTCGTCCGCGGGCTGGGTCACGGTCTCGATGATAACGCGGTCAAGGCAGCCGAACAGATTCGTTTTAGGCCGGCGACAAAGAACGGCCAACCAGCCGATTCCACCGTCGTCTTGCACATTGTTTTTCAGTTGGCATAGGCAGTCTCCAAGGTTTTTATGCGCATTTTGCAGCTAGGTTTTCTTTCCCTGTGGTTTGTGTTGGCGTCGTCTTTCCCAGCGCTTTCGCAGGATTCCACATCTTCACCGCAAATCACCGTCATCGACTCGCCGGGACAGGCTCAAGCCGCGCCTCCTCCCGCCTCATTCAATGACGTCATGGATCGCGTAATCCAGAAAGAGCACCTCTTCGTGGCCCAGATGCGCCACCTGCGTCCCATGGTCGAGACTTACCTGCAGGACCTCAAGTCTGACAGCAACGGCGACGTCCACCCCATTAAGGACGAGTATTTTCTCGGCCGCCTCGACATGAGCGGTGGTCCGGAAGACACTTCATTCGTGGGCCAACCCGGCTTCGGCCACCGCATGGTCAATCACCTCACCGGCCTTTACTCCATGCACTTCCTGCCGCTCGGTTTTGCGCAAATGGTCGTGCTCGATGACGATTTTCAGAAGAAGTATTACACCTTCACCTTTGTACGCCGCGAATTTCTGGGGGAAGTGCGCTGCCTGGTGATCGACGTTCAGCCCAAGGAAAACGCGCCTCCAGGACGCTTCTTGGGGCGCATCTGGGTCGAAGATCAGGACTACAACGTCGTTCGCTTCAACGGCACTTACTATCCTCACCCCAAAACCGCCTTCTACCTGCACTTCGATAGCTGGCGCCTCAACATGCGCCCTGGCGCGTGGTTGCCCGCCTATATCTACAGCGAAGAGTCGGACATGAAGACCTCCCTCGGCCGCACTCTGCACTTCCGCGCCCAGACGCGTCTTTGGGGATACGACTTGAAAGCGCTGAATAAGAATTCAGAGTTTACCCAGATTCTGGTTGACTCTCCTCAATCCGTAAAAGATCAGAGTGATGCTGCCGCCGACGCTAACCCCGTCGTTGCCGAACGCATGTGGGAGCGTCAGGGCGAAGACAATGCTATCGAGCGGCTGCAGAGAATCGGATTGCTCGCGCCCCCTGGCGATGTCGACAAAGTCCTGATGACTGTTGTCAACAATCTGTTAGTCACCAATAACATCGATCTCCAGTCGGATGTTCGTTGCCGCGTCCTGCTCACCTCTCCGCTGGAATCTTTCACCATCGGGCACACTATCGTCGTCAGCCGCGGGTTGCTCGATGTTCTTCCCGATGAAGCCTCGCTGGCCATGGTCCTCGCCCATGAACTGAGCCACATCGTGTTGGGACACAAATTCAATACCGAACTGGCCTTCAGCGACCGCATGTTTTTCCCCGACGAAGACTCCTTCCAGCGCCTGGATTTCAAGCGCCGCTCGGCAGACGAAGATGCCGCCGACGCCAAGGCTCTGGAGTTGTTGAAGAATTCTCCCTATAAGGACAAGCTGGGAAGCGCGGGACTCTTCTTGAAAGCCTTACAGCAAAGTGCTCCCGACCTTCCCAACCTGATTCGTCCGCACCTGGGCGATAACATCGCCAGCAACAAGAGCATCCGCATGTCGGCGCTTCTGGCTTCCGCGCCGGAATTGAAACCACAAAGCACTGATCAGATCGCAGCACTGCCGCTCGGTGGCCGCATCAAACTTGACCCCTGGACCGACCAGGTGGAATTGGCCAAGGCCAAGCCCGTAGCCCTGACTTCAGCCCACGAGAAGATGCCGTTCGCGATCACGCCATTCTTCCCGTATCTCACCCGGCTATCTACGCCGGGTAGCGACAAGGTTGCGCTCACCGCACCCACGGCGAAATAAAGGGCCTGCCAAAATTGCGTTGGTTTAGGTGTGTAATTAGCAAATCGCGGCCTTGCCCAATCACGCGCCGGGCGGCGCGTTACGAGAACATTTTTCCACTCGCCGGCTTGGTTCTTACTGGATGGAGCTGCCCACGGCAGAGAACACGTTGTTAGCGTTTGATCCGATGAGCCGCACTGTACCCACAACGATCACCAAAATTACCGCCAGCATCACCGCGTACTCGGCGATATCCTGACCGCTTTCGTCGTTCCAAAGATCTTGCCAAACACTTCGTAGAATCTTGGCCACGGGCTCCGTCTCCTTGAGATTTCTCTACCCCAATCGGGGAATATTGAAAATGACAACACCACGTTTCGACCGGATCAATTCTTGTCCCGAGGCTGGTCTACTTGAGATGATAGGTGCGGGAACCGCACCCGCCAATGGCACGTTCGTGCTATCACATTTGACTAGGTAAATTCTTGTAAAGCTTATTAAACAAGCCAGTTAGACAATGCTTTTCAAAGGCAGGGACTGGTTCACCGCAAACAGCGCCAACTCTAGCCGCGTCGATACTCCCAATTTGTCGAAGATATTGCTGAGGTGATGTTTCACCGTGTCTTCGCTGATTTTGAAGTATTCCGCAACCTCTTTATTGGAATATCCGGCCACCACGGCGGCCACGATCTCTAACTCCCGCGGAGTCAACCCGAATTTCTTCTGGCGCGCTTCATCGCTGGACGATTGCACCAGCGTCCTCAAGTACTGCACCAGGTTTGATACGCTCTCCCGTCCCACCCAGTATTCCCCGGCCATCACCGTCTGGATCGCCTTCAGCAGCAGTTGAGTGGCGGAATCTTTCAGCACCACTCCCCGCGCACCTAACTGCAGCGCCTCGACAATCTGACTTTTTTCCGCCGCCGCCGTCAGCAGAATCACTCGCACCGGGCTGGAACCGCCTCCCGTGCTCAGTTCCCGCAAGGCTTCCAGCCCCGGATGCTTGGGCATGGCCAGATCCAGTAACAAAATGTCAGGCTTGAGCTGCCGCGCCATCTTCACGGCCTCTGCCCCGTCTGAAGCTTCGCCCAACACCGTCAGATTGGGCTCCGCTTCCAACAGCCGCCGCAAGCCATCCCGGAAAATGGGATGGTCATCGGCGATCACAATGCGAATGGGCTGTGACTTCTTAAAATTCATCGCTGACTTCTCCACCTCTCGGGACCTTTATCTCCAACCGTGTCCCCGTGCCGGGAGTTGATTCTACCGTGAGTGTACCCGCAATTAAACGCACTCGTTCCTTGATGATCATCGGCCCCTTACCCATCTGTTCCAGTTCATCCTGCGTCACCCGTCCCGAAAACGGAAATCCCTTTCCGTCGTCCTCCATGGTCAGGCTCCACTGGCTGGCGCTCGAGCCTAACCGCACCAACGCATGCCGCGCCCGACTGTGCTTGCGGACATTCACCAGGCCCTCTTGCACGATCCGCAACAATTCCCGGCAGACCTTGTCCGGCATCTCGAGATTTTCGATGTCGGTTACGAAACGCGCGGAAATTCCCGTCTCTCTCTCAAACCGCTCCACCGAATCCGTCACCACCCTGAGGAATCTTCGCGAATCCACGTCGATGGATTTCATCTGCTGCATCAACTCCCGCAGCTTCAGCACTTCCTCGCGCAATAGACCCTGAATGCGTCCCAGTTCCCCGCTCACCACCGCTGGCGTGGTTTCGGCCTGGCGCCGCAGAACATCCACCTGCATCTCCACCGCAATCAGCGATTGCACCGCTCCATCGTGCAGTTCTCTGGCGAACCGCGCGCGCTCCGCAGCTTCCGCCCTGCGCCGCAAACGGTGCAGCAAATATACGTTGTAGACCGCCGGTCCCACCTGGTAAACCAGATCGAGCAGAAAACGCAATTCTTCGTGCGTTTCGCCCCGCCACGATGGTTCGAATATAAAGACCCGCCCCCGCCATTCGCTGCCAAAGGCGAAAGAAACTGAGATCAATGATCCGAATGGATGCCGCTGATTCAATTCGGCCAGCGCCTCGCTCTTCGGATCAGACACCTCATTGCCTTCCTCATTTAGCGCCACCACCGTCCAGCGCTTTCCCTCATGCGACGCGTAGCAAACATCTCCAGGAAAATCCTCATGATAAATTCTGGCATCGGGAGAGCGGGAATCCATCCAGGAGAAATCGGAAAGCTCTTCGTCAAGTTTTCGCAGTTCACCCAAAAACGTTCTCTTACTGTGTATTTCCTGCGCGGCCAACACCATCCGCGCGGCTCCGTACATATTTACAACTTCCCGGCTGATCTGTTCCAGCGTTCCCGTAAGCCCGGATTCCACTCGCGCCTTGGAAAGCATGCGTGTCACTCCAGCCTTTTCCGCGCGCAAATGTTTCTGTTGTTCCGCCAGATAGCCTAGCAGCAGGCCCATCACCAGCAAATAAACCGACAACATGAACAGCCGCTTGGGCTCGAACTCGGTTGTATTAATCTGCAGGCCGGAGAGAAGATTCCAAGGCAGCGTTCCTCGAGTCCAAACGTGTAACAGCACAAAACTTTCCGCCCACAGCAACACCACTTCTGCCGCCGCCGTGCTTAGCGTCTCCCACAGTCCCCACCGGTAAGCCGCTGCCGTGAGTACAAATACAAAAAATAGAAAAAAGGGACTTCTCGGGCCTTCCGCGAATACTGAGATGAAAGCCGGCCACACAATATCGGCCGCGTGCACCAAAAGACGAAAAGATGGGGTCGATTCCTTGCGCCGGCGCAACAACATCAATACCAATATTCCGTTCGCCAGATAGAAGACAAAAATGCCATAGGCTGCCCGGGAGTGTCCCAATTCCGTCGGGTCCATGCGAATCGCCACCAGGGCCGAAACCGCCAGAAATACCCGCGCCGTTGCCAGCCAACGCTCAGTCCGCCGGACCTCGCTGGGATCGGCCGATGCCTGGGGCCTGCCAAGAAACCGATGATTGGCCTGACTTCGATCCCCCTGATTTCGCAATCGATTCACTTCCCGCCGCCCCACCGTCGATGAGATCGCTTAATTGAATTGTCTCGCATGCTATGGTCTCGCATACTATTGATAAGAAAGGTCTGGATCAAGCGATACTTTAGACGGATGGCTCTCCTCCGGGTATCGTCACCATTTCCAGCTGGACTCTCCTCGTGCACCCAACAGATTACTTCAGTAACCCAAGTTTCCTCTAATCTAAGTCTAAAATAACAATGAGGACTGTTTTGTTGCGCGCATACTCCAAACTCTGGACCGCAGCGGTCGCAGCCTGTCTGGCGGCTCTAATCCTCGGCGCTCTCATCCTCCACCGCTCATTTGCTCTCACCGCCTTCAGCGATTGGATTCAGTGCATCTTACTGCTGTCCGCAGCGCTTTCTCTTGTCCCCAATGCAGTACGCTCCCATGGCCGCCTGAGGCTGTTTTGGGCGCTCCTCGCCTCCGGCATGGCCTTCTGGTTTTCCTACCAGCTGATGTGGACTTACTTCGAGGTCTGGCTCCGCACTGACGTGCCCGACCTGTGCGCCGGTGACATTATTCTTTTTCTGCACATCGTTCCTCTGATGGCAGCGCTCGCGCTCCGTCCCCACGCTCCGCCCGACGAATATTCTCCACGCCTGCGCCGTCTCGATTTTGCGCTGATGATGGTTTGGTGGATGTATCTCTACATTTTCGCCGTGATGGCCTGGCAATATGTGGTCCCCAATATCCGCGCCTATAACGACAATCTGAATCTGCTCTATCTGATCGAGAAGGTGGCCTTCCTAAGCGCGTTGTTCGTGGCCTGGTTGAGCAGCAAAGGCAGCTGGAAAACGCTCTACGCCAACCTATTCGGTGCCAGTCTCACCTACGCGGCCGGTTCCTATTTCGCCAATTGGGCTCTCGGCCGCCAGGCCTATTACAGCGGGAGCCTCTACGATATTCCGCTAACTGCCTCCATGGCCTGGATCACGGTGATCGGCCTCTGGTCGCGCGACGATGCCCCCCATCCCACTCCCCGGACAAATTCTGCCTCGCACGGCGTCTGGCTGGCCCGGGTGGGCATGGTCACGGTTTTTTCCCTGCCTCTGTTTGCCGCCGGGGCTTTGCTGGAACCCGGCATCCCGCCCCGCATCCGTTCCTTCCGCCTGGTTCTCACGCTCGGCGCGGCTCTTTTGATGGGCATCATGGTCTTCGTGCGCCAGCGTTTGCTCGATCGCGAATTGCTCCGCCTGCTCAATCAGTCGCAGGAGTCCATCGTTAATCTGAAGCGGTTGCAGGCGCAAATCACCGAATCCGAAAAGCTGGCCTCCATCGGCCAACTGGTGGGCGGTGCGGCTCATGAACTGAACAACCCCATCGCCGCCATGATGGGTTATTCCGATCTGCTGCTGAATACGTCTCTCGATCCTGGCCAGCATGATCTGGTTACAAACATCGGGCAGCAGGTTCGACGCACCAAATCACTGGTCGCCAGCCTGATCAGTTTTGCCAAGCCCGGCTACGCCACCATGGCTCCGGTGGATATCAACACGATCCTGCGCACGGCGGTCAAACTAACCCAACCGCAGTGGAAAACTCAGAATATTGAACTCCGCACCCTGCTGCAGCCCGAACTGCCAAGCGTGCTGGGAGATTCCAACCAGCTGCTCCAGGTTTGTGTGCAGCTTCTCAACAACGCGATCAATGTACTCAGCCGTCAAAGTAGAAGCACCCTGATGGTTGCCGCAGAACACAAAGATGGAGTGGTCACGGTCCACATCTTCGATGCCAGTGACCCAGTATCTACGACCGAAGCTCAAGCGCCACACGCCGAAAACGGTGTTACGAATTCCACTCAACCGATCTCTGGCTTAGACCTGAGCGCATGTCAGGGAATTTTGCAGCAGCATCGAGGCCGGCTGTCTTGGCAGGATGACGGGACTTCCGCAACCAGCATTCACGTCGAACTTCCTGTTATGGCGCCGGTGACGCGGAAATCCCCTGCACCAACTGGCTCGCCGAGTTGGGAGCCTCGACCGTTCGCTTAAGCTGGCCGCACGCCGCATAGATATCGCGCCCTCGCGGACGCCTCACAAACGCCGGAATTCCTGCATCCCGCAAAATCTTCTGAAAGGCCAAAACTCGCTCTTCGCTCGGAGTGGTGAAATCAATGCCCGGCCCCGGATTCAGCGCGATCAGATTCACCTTGCAGCGCAGCCCGCGCAGTAACTCTGCAACTTCCTTCGCGTTCTCCGGTTCATCGTTCACGCCTCCGATAAGCACATATTCGAACGTGATCCACTCCCGCGTGCGCAGCGGAAAATCGCGCGCCGCCGCAATCAGCATTTCCAGATTCCACTTTTTATTCAGCGGCATCAGCCGCGTGCGCAGCGCATCATTCGAGGCATTCAAAGAAATCGCCAGCTTCGGCCGGATCGTTTCCCCGCCAAAATCGTGGATTCGCGGCACAATCCCCGCCGTCGACACCGTCATCCTCCGCTCGGCGATCCCAACCCCCTCCACCAGCAGCCGCGCCGCCTTCAAGAAATTCTCGTAATTCAGAAACGGCTCGCCCATCCCCATAAAAACTAAATTGATGCGATCCTCCGGCGGCGAAACATTCTGCTCCTTGAGCACGGCGCAAACCTGCCCCACAATCTCGCCCGCCGTCAGATTGCGTTTCACTCCGAGCAGCGCGGTGAGGCAAAACTGGCAATCCACCGCACATCCCACCTGACTGGAAATGCAAATAGTCGAGCGCCTCGGCCTTTGGGTGGCGCAGCGTTTCAACGCTGCGATAGGACTTTCATTTTCAGACCGGGCTTTAGCCCCTGAGGTATATGAGTCGGACCTCTCAGCTTCTTCCCCCGCTTCGCTCCCATCCCCCGCTTCCCCGCCATCTCCCTCCGGCATCCACACCGTCTCCACTGTCTGCCCATCGGCGAACCCAATCAAATACCGCACGGTGCCATCCACGGATACAAACTTGTTCTCAATCCTCGCCACCCCCACCGCAACCCCGCTCCGCTCCAGCCACTCGCGAAACTCCAATGGCAATGTGGAAATCTCCGACAAGGTCTCCGTGCGCTGCCGGTACACCGCCTCCATAATCTGCCTGGCGCGATAACTTGGCTGCCCCGCTTCGGCGGCCAAAGCAGCCAACTGACTTCGGTCCATCCCCAACAGCGATAACGTTTCACCCTTAATCATCGTGATAGCACGACCATAACGTTCATTATAAACCTATGATAATAATACAGATATCCCATTTCGTAAGACGATGCCTTTGTCCCCTCCGATCTATGTAAGAATAGTAAGGTACTTTTGAGGAAGTTTCACACTCTAATCAAGTGTTCTGGCCTCAAACCATTCCTACAGCGTCAGCAGATTGGCACTCGATATCAACATGGTAAAAGAAGTTCGCAATATCCGCCGTCAGGTGTTGCCCCACGGCCTCACCGTTATCACCGAGCAGATGGAGCATATCCGCTCCGCTTCGATCGGCATTTGGCTCGAAACTGGTTCGCGTGACGAAACGCCGCAATCGAACGGCATCTCTCATTTCATCGAGCACATGGTGTTCAAAGGCACCAAACACCGCACCGCCGAGGAGATTGCCCGCCAGGTCGATTCCATCGGCGGCAACATGGACGCCTTCACGTCCAAAGAATGCATCTGCTTCAACGTCAAGGTGCTCGACGAAAACGTTCCTGTCGCCCTTGAAATTCTCACCGACCTGGTCCTGCATCCCACGTTCACCGCCGAAGATATCGCGCGCGAGCGCGGCGTGATCCTCGAAGAAATTAAAATGGACGAAGACAATCCCGACTACCTCGTCCACGAAATCTTCACCCAGAATTTCTGGAAAGATCATCCCCTTGGCAAGCCCATCTTAGGAACGAAAGAGACGGTGAAGAAATTCGAGCGCGAATCCGTGCTTGAGACCTACACCCACCGCTTCGCCCCCGGCAACATTATCGTAGCCGCTGCCGGACATCTGAACCACGACGAATTCGTCGATCTGGTCGTGAAACACTTCGAACACCTGAAACCCGCGAAGAACGGGTTCCACTCCGCCGAGCCGAAAATCATCCCTCGCATCGTCCTGCGGAACAAAAAGGCGCTCGAACAGGTACAGCTCTGCATCGGCGTCCCCGCCTATCCCATCGCGCATGAGAAGCGGCACGCCGGTTATATTCTCAACACCCTGCTCGGCGGAGGAATGAGCTCACGCCTCTTCCAGAATATCCGCGAGCGTCAGGGCCTTGCCTATTCGATTTACAGCGACCTCAATCCCTACCGCGACACCGGATGCATGGCCGTCTACGCCGGCACTTCGCTGGCCTCGGCAGCGAAAGTAGTCCGCTCAGTGGTCAACGAATTCCGCGATCTTAAAAATAAGCCAGTTCCGGAAGAAGAATTACGCCGCTCCAAAGATCAGCTCAAAGGCAGCCTGATGCTCTCGCTCGAATCGAGCACCGCCCGCATGTCAAACCTCGCGCGTCAGGAAATGTACTTCGACCACTTCCAGGATCTCGACGAACTCATCGAAAAAATCGAAGCCGTCACTGCCGACGACCTTCAAACACTCGCCCAGGAATTCTTTAAAACCGAATCCATCGCCGTCACCGCCCTGGGCAACCTGAACGGATTGAAGCTTTCTCGCGACCAACTCGTCTGCTGACCGAACATGGGAGAAGAACCCACGAATCACGAGTGCCTGCAAGCCCCAGCCCTTCCTTCGTGCAACTTCGTGCCCTTTGTGGTTCATGCTCTCGCCGGAACAGCGGCGTCGTTCTTTCCACCCTCCGCCA
>JBAVUV010001115.1:0-7296 GCA_049696955.1 Candidatus Sulfotelmatobacter sp.
CTTGTACACTAACGGAGGGTTAAAGAGAAGCGTCGATTAGGCTAGGTAATCCGATGGAAAACGATGAGCAGCAAATCCTGAAACTCTTCGAAGACGGCGACCGCGCCCTGATCGTCGCCGATGAAACGGAACTCACTCGCATCTTCGCCGACGACTACATTCAATACGATGAATCAGGTGATGCCCATACCAAGCAAGACCTGCTACACGACCTCACGTCCGGCGAGATTCGCTATCTCTCGATGGTCTCCACCGGCCGCCGCATCCGCCTGCTAAGTGAAGACGTAGCCATCGTCCACGGCTCCGAAGATGACGACGTCGAGCAAGGCGGCCAGCGCTTCCCCGTCAGCTACATCTACATGGATGTGGTTGTAAAGCGCGAAGGCATTTGGCAGATCGTAGCTTCGCAGCTGGCGAAGCAGCCGTAGCGCCGGCGTCCCGCCGGCTGTCGAGTGGGCGTCCCGCCACACTTCACGCCCAGCTAGCTTTCGGTACGCATCCGATTCTGCCAGTGACTCCAAACAAACCATGCCACACCTGCCACCAGCATCACTCCAATCACCGCATCGAATTGATGAAAATATTTCCCCAGCTCGCGCCAATTCTGTCCCAGCTTCATTCCGAAATAAGCCAGCGCCAAACACCACGGCCACGATCCAAGAAACGTATAAAGATGAAATCGTCCTCGGGGCATGCGCGCCACTCCCGCCGGCAGCGCAATGAACGTGCGAATCACCGGCAGCAGCCGCCCGATGAACACGGCCAGATAACCCCAGCGCAGAAAAAAGCGGTCAGCCCAATCAAGCTCGCGCCGGCCCATCAGGATCCAACTTCCATACCGCTCCACCAGCGGACGCCCGCCATAGCACCCAATTTCATAAGCCACCAGCGAACCCAAATTACATCCAATCGCACCCGCCGTTGCCACCCACAACAACTTGAATGTCCCCGTGAAAACCAGATATCCAGCAAAAGGCATGATCAATTCCGATGGCAGCGGAATGCACGCCGATTCAATCGCCATCAACAGCGTCACACCGGCATAGCCGGTCGTGCTGATAACGGAGTTAATAAAGACAAAGATGACAGCCAGAAGTTTTTCAGTCATGAAAGTTATGACAAAGAATGGGGACTGGCTTAGTGTATCGGAAATTGCCGGCGTAAATGCCAGTCTAGAAGGAGCCTTCCTGAGTGAATGTATATCCGGGCAGCGCCGCACCCTGCGGAGTTTTAGTCACCTTAATGCGGACAGTTGGCGCGTCCGGCGCAGTAATCCCCGCCGGCCTCAGCATGGCATACTGCGTGAACACCTCGCTGTACACCTTGGTCACCAGATAATCCTGGCCATCCGCATCGCTGCGCCACACCTGCCCGAGCTGAATGGAACTCACGGCCATAAAATTCTCTGAAGAGGGAACTGAACTCCAGACTACCGAGGGATATCCGGCGCGTCAATCGTTGCTCTGGTTACCGAGGTCTCTGCTAAGATGTTGCCCTCATGCCCCGCGGTCCAACCCCTCGCCAGCCCGCTCGCACCGGTCGCCAAGACCGTGTGGCGCGGGCGCCCTCGCCCGCGAAGGCAGCGTCGAACAAGCCAAGCGGAAGCAAATCCGTCCATCGAATCAAGTCAGCCCGTGTAGGGACGGCCGCCCTCGGCCGTCCGGGCAGCGCCAAAATCTCTCCTCCCTCCAAGATAAAGAAACAAGCCTACAATCCCCTCGCTCCCGACCGCATCTCTGAAATCCTGCACCGTCTCGACCAACTCTATCCCGACGTAACCTGCGCCCTCACCCACACCAGTGCCTGGGAACTCCTGGTCGCAACCATCCTGTCCGCCCAATCGACCGACGTAAACGTAAACCGCGTCACGCCCGAGCTCTTCCGCAAATATCCCACCGTCGAGACCTTCGCCGCGATCACTCCCGAACAACTCGAACCCGACGTCCGCTCGACCGGCTTCTTCCGCAACAAATCGAAATCCGTGGTAGGCGCAGCCAAGAAAATCGTCTCAGACTTCGGCGGCCAGGTTCCGCTTAACATGAACGACCTCCTCACCCTTCCTGGAGTGGCCCGCAAAACTGCGAACGTCGTCCTTGGCTCGTGGTTCAAAATAGCCGAAGGCGTCGTCGTCGACACCCACGTCCACCGCATCTCCCGCCGCCTCGAACTCACCAAGAACGATGATCCGCAGAAAATCGAACAGGATTTAATGCGCATCATCCCTCGCGAGAAATGGATTCTCTTCGCCCACCAGCTCATCTGGCACGGACGCAAACTCTGCATCGCCCGCAAACCCAAGTGCGTCGACTGTCTCCTCGAAAATATTTGCCACGCCGCGGACAAAACCTGGAGCACGGTGGAGATGCACAAGAACGCGAAAGCGTGAAGTCTATTAAAATGCTTTGTCATCCTGAGCGGAGCGAAGGACCCATGCAATCAGCCGCCGCTAACCGCGGCCCATCAGTTCTCTGCTAAACTCTCCGTTCCGAGTCACCATATATGCGTTCTTCGATCCCGTTTGCTATCGTCATATTCATGAGCACGGTCGTCACCGAAAACTTGCCAGCCCAGACCCTCGAAGCGCCCCAGGCGGTAACCGATCCCAAAAAGATCGCCTCCAAGCCCAACGCTCAGGTCGAACCCAAAGGCTTGACCATCGAGAAGCTCTATATGACGCGCCAGATCGGCCGCCCCACGTGGTCGCCCGACGGAAAGCAGATCGCCTTCATCTCCAACATGAGCGGGCGCAACAACCTCTGGCTCGTCCCCGCCGAAGGCGGATGGCCCGTTCAACTCACGGTAAGCGACCAGCGGCAAACCGCGCCCGCATGGTCACCCGACGGCAAGTGGATCGCCTATCAATCGGATTACGACGGCGACGAGCAATGGGATATTTTTCTGGTCTCGCCCAAGACCGGCAAAGTCGTCAACCTCACCAGCACTCGCGAGATCGCGGAGCAGAACCCCACTTGGTCGCCTGACGGACGCTACCTTGCCTATGAGGTCAAGCCAAAAACATCTGCGGCTTATGAGATCGACGTATACGACACGCTGATGCGCGAGGTGAAACACATCACCACCGGCACCCCGCAGGACCAAAGCAACTCGGATCCTATCTGGTCAAAAGACGGAAAATATATCGTCTATACCCAGGAACAGGCGAAAGGTACAGACTCAAACATCTTTATTGCGGAAGTAGCCACCGGAAAAAACACACTGCTCACGCCGCATGGAGGCGAGCAGCGCTACTGGGCCAACGACATCGATCCTCGCTCGATCCCAGACGGGCGCAAGATACTCATCACTTCTAACGCCGCCAACGGTTACGACAATATCGGGCTGCTCGATATCGCAAGCAAAAAGATTTCCTGGCTCACCCACGACAAATGGAGAATCCGCGGCGGCGAATTCTCGCCCGACGGCAAGCACATCACCTTCAGCGCCGACGTCGACGGCAACGAAGATATCTACCTGCACGACCTTGCAACCGGTAAATCAACTGCTCTTCCGATTCCGAAAGGGGTAAACGAGCCTGCCGGCGGCCACTCCGCCTTCACCAAGGACGGATCCCGCCTGCTCTACTACCACAACGGGCCCACCGCTCCCGGGGATCTCTGGGTTTACACGTTGGCGACCGGCAAGTCGCATCAAATCACGCATTCGCTCGTCGCCGGAGTTCGCTCCGAAGACATGGTCGAACCTTATCTCATCCACTATCCCAGCCGCGACGGCAAGTGGACCATCTCCGCATTCCTCTACGTGCCCTTCAACATGGCCCGCAACGGACAGAATGCCGCCATCGTTTACATTCACGGCGGTCCGACGTCGCAGACTATGAACTCTTTCAACCGCTTCATCCAGTACGCCGCCAATCAAGGCTACATGGTCTTAGCCCCCAACTACCGCGGCTCAACCGGATACGGAAAAGAATTCCAGCAGGCAAATTTATTCGACATGGGTGGCGGCGATCTGCAGGATGTTCTCGCCGGCGTCGACTGGATCAAGCAGACCGGCCATCTCGACCCGAAGAAAATTGCCGTCATGGGCGGGAGCTACGGCGGCTATCTCAGCATGATGTCGGTTACGAAAGCGCCGGACGTCTGGGCCGCCGGCGTGCCCATCGTCCCTTTCGTGAACTGGTTCACCGAAATCGAAAACGAAGACCCTGTCCTGCAGCAATCTGATCTGGCGACCATGGGTGACGTGGTAAAAAATAAAGCGCTCTACGAAGACCGCTCGCCTATCAACTTCATCGACCAGATCAAAGCTCCGCTCCTGCTGCTCGCCGGAGGCCACGATCCGCGCTGCCCCAAATCAGAGACGCAGCAGGTCGTCGACGTCATCAAGAAACGCGGCGGTACCGTCGATTACAAGATCTACGAAAACGAAGGCCACGGCTTCGCGCGCGTGGAAAATCAAATCGACGCCTACAAACGCGTTGCCGATTTTCTGCAGGCGCACGTTCCACCGGCGGATTGCAGTTGCTCGCTGAACGAATAGTTAGCTTCTTCTGGAAGATTGCACGGCGGTAATTGCTTTTACCAGACCAGGAATCGTAAATTCCTTCGCGCCGATATCAGCGCTGAGCCCCAATTCTCGCAAGGTAGAAGACGTCACCGGCCCGATGGAGGCGAGCTGGAGTGTGGACCCGCGTTGGATTGTGGAGCCCCGGACGCCTCGTCCGGGAAGCGCTTCCACTGCTCGCTTTGCGGAGCGCGACCCACCCAGCAACTCCACAAAATTCCGTACTGTCGAAGAACTGGTAAACGTCACCACATGCGGCCGCTGCCGCGGATTCTGCAGCGCGGCGCGTAATCTTGTGCGCGAGGCCTGCGGAACAACTGTTTCATAAGCCTCGACCACATCTACATGCGCTCCAGCTTTTCGCAACTCCCGGGGAATCACGTCGCGCGCAACCTTCGCCCGCACCAGCAACACCCGCTGTCCTTTCACGCGCCGTCGCAGGCTTCGCACCACTGACTCCGCCACATACTCCTTGGGCACAACATCCACCTTCACGCCACGCTGCTCGATCGACTTTTTTGTCGCCGGCCCAATCGCCGCGATCCGCAAGTGTTCGAGACTCTTATTACTCAAGCGCCATCGCCCCATCCGCTCCCACATCGCCTCCACTCCGTTTACGCTGGTGAGAATGAGCCAGTCGTACTCCGCGAGATTTTTCAACGCCGAATCCAGTGGCTTATAACTTCGCGGCTTACGGATTTCAATGAAAGGGATTTCCAGCACCGTCGCACCCAGTCTGCGTAGCTCGCCGGATAACGCGCTCGCCTGGTGCCGCGCACGCCCCACCAGCACGCGCACGCCCGCTAACGCTCCCTTTCCTCCGCTGCTGGATTCAGCCCGATTCCTCATTCGCCTGGCTTCTTCTCCGGAACTTTGCCGAGACCCTGCTCTTTCATCATGCACGCCACGCCTGAGACTACCGAATCCTGCGTCTTCTCGAGCGAAGCCATCACATTCGCCTGGTCCTCGCGAGTGCGATTCTGGCTGAGCTTGAACTTACCCTCGATCTTCGTCGCGGTGATTTCAAAGCCCACAATCTGGCGCAGCATGTTTTCCTGATATTTCTCGCTCAGCCCCTCCCATTGTTCGCGATAAGCAGGTTCGAATGTCTCCATAAGTTCTTCCAGCATTCCCTGCAAATCCTGCTCCGAGGAAAAAATCCGCGCTTTCCCGTATGCATGAACCGCCGCATAGTTCCATGTAGGCACGCTCTCCCGCGCCGCGTAGTTCGTCGGCGAAATATAAGCATGAGGTCCATGGAAAATGGTCAAACATTCTGCGTTCTGCTCGAGATAGCGCCAGTGCGGATTGGCCTTCGCTACGTGCCCGTGCAGCAGCACTTTCCCTTCTTCCGCGCGTACGAAGAGAGGAAGATGCGTGGCAAAAGGCCCGTTCTCAGTCGATGAAATTAAGATCGCAAATGGATTGGCACGCATGAACGCCACCGCGTCCGCATCATGCCGCAAACGAAAATGCTCAGGAATATACACGAATTGATTTTCTTAATTTTCGTCCACCAGCACACAGCCACTCTTCATGCTGGATCGCAGAAAACCATCACGGTTGCGGCGGAACCGCCAGCCCACGCCCGTAGACGGCGTCGAGAATCTCGTCGCCTCCGCGCCTAAGCAGAGTTTCACCGACGGTATTGCCGAGCGCTTCAGGGTCGTCGAGACGTCCGACTCGCGATTCGCGCAACAATTTCGAGCCATCCGGATCGGCCACGATGGCGTCCAGATGCAGCTTGCCGTTTCGCACTTCCGCAAATGCGCCGATGGGAACCTGACACCCTCCACCCAACCTGTTCAACAGTGCCCGCTCGCAGGTGGTAGCAGCGCGCGCCGCAGCGTCGTCGAGAAACGCCAACTGCTGGCGGACGACCGAATCGCCTTCGCGGATTTCGATCCCCAGCGCGCCCTGCCCCGCAGCCGGACACATGATGTCCGCCGGCATAATCTGCTTAACCAGCTCCATTTTGCCCAGACGCTTCAACCCGGCCACAGCCAGAATAATCGCGTCATATTCGCCTTCTTCAAGTTTGCGCAGTCGCGTATCCACGTTCCCGCGCAACGGATGAATATCGAGATCGGGACGAATGGCCTTGAGCTGTGCCTGCCGCCGCAGGCTGGACGTTCCCACGCACGCGCCTTGCGGCAGATTCTCAATGCTCGAATAAGTCCGTGAGCAGAGCGCATCGCGCGGATCTTGTCTCTCGGTAATCGCTGCAATTTCGAATCCAGCAGGAAGTTCCGTGGGCAGGTCTTTCAACGAATGTACCGCGAGATCGACGCGCCCCGCGGCGAGAGCTTCTTCGATCTCTTTCGTAAACATGCCCTTTGTGCCGACCATGGCGAGAGCGACGTCAGTAATTTTGTCGCCCGTGGTACGAATGATTTCGATTTCAACTTCGTGGCCGCGCGCGCGCAACAAAGCTGAAACATGGTTGGCCTGCCAAAGTGCAAGCTGCGAGCCTCGCGACCCGATGCGGAGTCTAGCCACTGTGCGTGACCCCGGTCAGAATAGTGGACAAAAGCGAAAGGCGGCCGGTTAGGCCGCCTTGAAAAATTGATACTGTGCCGCGCTTGAGAACCAACTTAAAACTACCAGCTGACAATTGCTCCGTCAAGAACCATTCTCGCGATAAGCAGACTTTAACGTCCCGCGGGTCGCGTACGCCTGCGGAGAGTAAGGGATTCGAACCCCTCGCGGCTGCGAACAGCCGCGACCCACGGTTCTCAAGCGCGGCCCGCGAGCCGATGGTGAGTTTCCCCA
>JBAVUV010001116.1:0-1951 GCA_049696955.1 Candidatus Sulfotelmatobacter sp.
GGCGCTATCCGAGTCCGAAATCGAGCAGAAACTCCAGCTAGCCGTCTCGACCTTCCGCGCCGAACGCGAAACTCCATTCGCCGAGCGCGCTCGCCGGATGCTGAAGGCCGCCGACATTCTGGAGCGCGACAAGGAGAAATTCGCTCATCTGATGACCCTGGAAATGGGCAAGCCCTACAAGGCTGCCGTGGCCGAGGCCGTAAAGTGCACCACCGGCTGCCGCTACTACGCAGAGAATGCCGAACACATCCTCGCCGACGAGGTCATCGAAACCGGCGCGAAAAAGAGCTTCGTGCGCTACCGTCCTATCGGTCCCATTCTCGCCGTCATGCCATGGAACTTCCCTTTCTGGCAGGTGATTCGCTTCGCCGCTCCCGCGCTCATGGCCGGAAATGTCGGGCTGCTCAAGCACGCTTCAAACGTTCCGCAGTGCGCCCTGGCTATTGAAAGGCTTTTTCTCGAAGCCGGATTCCCCGCCGGCTCATTCCAGACGTTGCTCATCGGCTCTCAGCAAGTGGACGCGATTCTTAACGATCCGCGGGTCGTGGCCGCAACTCTCACCGGAAGCGAACAAGCCGGCATCGAAGTTGGAGTGGCCGCCGCCAAGCGCATCAAGAAAGTCGTTCTTGAACTCGGTGGCAGCGACCCTTTTGTCGTGATGCCCAGCGCTGATCTCGACTCCGCCGTGGCCACCGCTGTCGAGGCACGCGTGATCAACAATGGCCAGTCCTGCATCGCCGCCAAACGTTTCATCGTTCACGAATCGATTGCCGCCGACTTCGAGAAAAAGTTCGTCGAGCGCATGAAGAAGCTGCGCATCGGCGATCCCTTCGACGAGAAAACGGAACTCGGACCGCTCGCCACAGCCGATGCCGTAAAATCGCTCGACGCTGATGTGCAAAAAACAGTGAAAGCTGGCGCCACGCTTTTGACCGGAGGTCATAAACTCGACCTCCCCGGCAACTATTACGCTCCCACGGTTCTCACCGACATCCCGAAAGAATCACCCGCATATCGCGAAGAATTCTTCGGCCCCGTCGCTTCATTATTCCGTGTCAAAGACATCGACGAAGCCATCCGCCTTGCCAACGACAGCCGCTTCGGCCTCGGCGCCAGCGCCTGGACCACCGACGACCGCGAGCGCGAACGCTTCATTAACGAACTCGAATCCGGTATGGTCTTCATCAACAAAATGGTCGCCTCCGACGCCCGCATCCCGTTCGGCGGCGTCAAACACTCCGGCCACGGCCGCGAACTCGCCACCAACGGCATCCGAGAATTCATGAATATCAAAACCGTCTGGATCGCCTAGAGCTTAAACAAGAAAGATCTACCCCGTGCTCCCTCAGTGTCCTCCGTGTTTAAGGATCTTCTGCCGCGAGGCTCAGCCCTACCCTTCGTCCCGATGAACCGTATCCATCGAGAACGCAGGCAAACATACCGCAATATATTCCGCACCGCCTGCCTGCGGAGTCGAGTAACGAACCCATTCGCCGGCGTGCGCAACAATCGCTTGCCCCGCTGTCACATCAAACGCTCCACTCTTATGTTCCACGCGCAGCGTGCCTTTGAGAACGATAGTGAACTCATCGAAAGCGGGCGTCTGCCCAGGTTCGATCCATCCCTGCGGACTACGCATATGCGCGACGCTGGCTGCGGAAGTTTTGGAATTGACGCGTCCAATATATTCGTCAATCAATTTCGGCTTGTTGCCGGCGGATTGAATGCGCGTGGGTTGCGATATCAGAGTAGGCATTAGCAGTTCCTTGAAGACAAGAGTGTAACGCGGGTAAGAGATGCAGGAAAGGTCTGCCGCTTTGCCTCGAACCTGATCAAACTAACCACGATCCGTTTACAATTCTGACTTATGTTCTATCGCTCCGACAATCGCACCCCCGACCAGATGCGTCCGGTTTCGCTCATCCCCGATTTCATCACCACCGCCGAAGGC
>JBAVUV010001117.1:0-8718 GCA_049696955.1 Candidatus Sulfotelmatobacter sp.
TGCGCAAACGTCCGGCGATGTACATCGGATCAACCGGCGAACTGGGACTACATCACCTTGTTTATGAAGTCGTAGACAACTCGGTAGACGAGGCGCTGGCGGGTTTTGCGACCAAGATTGAAGTCACAATTCACATCGACAATTCAATCACCGTGATCGACGACGGGCGCGGCATTCCTGTGGATGACATGGATATCGACGGGGAGAAAATTTCCGCGGCGCAGGTGGTGATGACGACGCTGCATGCCGGCGGAAAGTTTGATTCGTCCACTTATAAGGTTTCAGGCGGATTGCACGGCGTGGGCGTTTCGTGCGTGAACGCGCTGAGTGAAGAACTTGAACTGGAAATCTGGCGCGATGGCGCGACCTGGGAGCAGACCTACTCGAAGGGCGACCCCACCAGCAAAATGAAAAAGGCGGGCGCGGCGAAACGGCGCGGTACGAAGGTTCACTTCCTGCCGGATCGCAGCATTTTCACCGTGACGGAATATAACTATGACACGCTGGCGCAGCGGCTGCGGGAACTGGCGTTTCTGAATAAGGGATTACTGATCACGCTCACGGATGAACGGTCGACTGATGCGAAGAGCGGCGAGGCCAAGCATGCAGACTTCAAGTACAACGGCGGCATCGCTGAATTCATTAAGCATTTGAATCGCGGCAAGCAAGTGCTGCACGACAAGCCGATCTACATGGAAGCCGAACGCAACGGCGTCGCCATGGAAATTGGGCTGCAGTACAACGACGGATATTCAGAATCCGTTTTCAGCTTCGCGAACAACATTAATACGATCGATGGCGGCACGCATCTTTCCGGCTTCCGCATGGCCCTTACCCGCACAATCAATTATGCAGGGCAACAAATGGGTTTGTTTAAGGACGTAAAGGAAAACCTGACCGGCGACGATGTTCGGGAAGGCTTGGTCGCAGTGATCAGCGTGAAGCTGCCGCAGCCGCAGTTTGAAGGGCAAACCAAGGGTAAGCTGAATTCCGATATTGCTGGCGTAGTGCAAGCATTTATTAACGAGCGGTTGGGAGCATTTTTTGAACAGAACGCGACCGTGGCGCGGAAGATTATCAACAAGGCGGTCGACGCAGCGCGGGCGCGCGAAGCGGCGCGTAAGGCGAGGGATTTAACGCGGCGCAAAGGCGCGCTTGATTCCGGCGGGCTGCCGGGCAAGCTGGCGGATTGTTCGGAGCGCGATCCGAACCGCTGCGAATTGTTTTTGGTGGAAGGTGAGTCGGCAGGCGGGACTGCGAAGCAGGGGCGCGATCGGCGATTTCAGGCGATTCTGCCGCTTAAAGGAAAAATTCTTAACGTTGAAAAAGCGCGCTATGACAAGATGCTGGCGCACGAGGAAATTCGCGCCATGATTACGGCGCTGGGCACGGGCATTGCGAAAGATGATTTCGATCCTACGAAGGTGCGTTACGGAAAAATCATTCTGATGACCGACGCTGACGTGGATGGATCGCACATCCGCACGCTGTTGCTGACTTTTTTCTTCCGGCATATGCAGGAGCTGATCAAGCGCAACAACATTTATATTGCGCAGCCGCCGCTGTATTCGATCAAGAAGGGCAAGTCGATGCAGTACATCAAAGACGACGATGCCTTTGACAAAGTCATGCTGAAGCGCGCGGCCGACGGCCTGATCGTGCGTTACGGCGAAGGCGCGGCCAAGCTGGAAGGCGCGAACCTGACTCGCTTTATGAGCGTGCTGAAGGAGTATCTCAACTTCTTCGACAAAGTGAACAAGCGCCTGCGGGATGAGAGCGTGACCGAATTGCTGCCGAAGATGGATTTTTCCAAGCATGCGGATTTTGAGGGTGACAAGAAAGCGCCACCGAAGAAAATCGAAAAGCTGGAAAAAGAATTGAAGAGGTTGCAGAAAGACCGGAAGTTTAAGAGTGTTGAAGCGGTGTTTGATGAAGAGCACAACCTGTGGGAAGTGCGGTTTGTAAACTCGCAGGGGTCGGAGCACGTCATCAACTGGGAGCTGGCTTCCAGCGCGGAGTACCGGCAGTTGATTTCGAAGTTCAAACAGATCGAGCCTTATCTGGAGCCGCCATTCGTTGTCGAAGCCGTAACCAAGGCCAGTGTTGCGGGCAGTAACGGCGATGCTGCGGAGGACGACGCGGATGACTCGACCGAGACGGACGGAAAGTCAGGAAAGAAAACGGCCAAGGTTGCGCCGAAACCCCGCGCGGTCATCGAGCCGGTGGAGAAAGCAACCGCGCGCGAACTGTTCGAATACGTGAAAAAAGAGGGCAGCCGCGGCTACGATGTGCAGCGCTATAAAGGTCTGGGGGAGATGACGGCTCCGCAGTTGTGGGAGACGACGATGGATCCGGAGCGGCGGACTCTGCTCTCGGTGAAGCTGGAAGACATTGCCGAATGCGAAACCATCTTCACCACGCTCATGGGCGAGGACGTGGAGGCGCGGCGGAAGTTCATCGAAGAGAACGCGCTGGATGTGAAGAATCTGGATATTTAGCGCGCTATAGAGGGCGTACTTCAGCGGCTAAAGCCGGGAAATTCCTTGCTGCATCTGTCGCACGACTGAAGTCGTGCCCTTCCCGATCGTTGTCGTGAGCCTTCCCGATCGTGTCCCGATCACTGTCATGAGCCTCTCGATCATTGTTGTGGGAGGGACTCATCAGAATTGCGACTCCGCGAGCCTCGCTTCGCTCGGCGGACAGCCGGGGGCGGCTGTCCCCACATAGGCTGATTGGCTTACTTCAGGCCTTCAACGAGATACAGATCTGCCAGCATTCTGTGGTAGCCGAAGACGCAGCTTTTCGCGTCGGGGGTCATGTAGATGGGGCCGATGTTTTCCACGCCGGCGGGGTCGGAGGGCATGAGCTCTTTCCAGAGCGTGCGTTTTCCGGTCTTCATGTCGAGGCGGTAGACGCGCGCAGGCAACTCGCCGGGCTGATAGATATAGAGAGATTGTCCGTCGCCGCTCCAGGTGATGGGTTGCTCGCCCTGGTTGAAGCCGGCGATCGGCTGCGGATCGCCGCCAGCCACCGGATACAAATATCCCTTTTCATCTGGACCGATGGCGGCGATCTGCTGCGCGTCGGGCGATAGGGCAAAAGCGGTGCCGTTTACGCCTTCCTGCGAAATTGGTTTGCTGCTGCCGGAGGCCATGTCATAGATGTAGAAGCGAACTCCCTTGCCGGGCTCATCGGCGGAGAAGAGAATTCTTTTTCCGTCTGGAAACCAATGCGCCCAACTGTGATTGACATTGTCTTTGGTGAGGTCTCTGGGTTCGCCGGCTGCGGTGGGCAAAAGTCTGAACTGCGAAGGGGATTCCTGGGTCTGAGCAATCACCCATTTTCCGTCCGGAGACAAAGCCACGGCACCGCCTTCACCCAGCAGGACTGCGGGCGAACCGTCGGTTTTGCGAATGTAGACGGCATAGGTTAAGCCGCTGGATTTGGAGTAGTCCAGGGCGCCACCACCACCTTCTTCGTCGAAAAGCAGCGTCTTGCCGTCGGCGGAGAGATCGGCCGGGTAGGTGTAATCGAGCCAGGAAAGTTCATGCTGCTTTGGGTCGCTGCCCAGCAAGCCAAGCAGCTCGCGGCGCCAATCGGCGCGGACCAGGAGCACCCGCCCATCCTTGGCAATGTCGAGGAGAATCAGAGCGCCGGGCAGGCGCGCCACGATGCGCTGCTTGCCGTCGAGAGTGGTGGCGTAGAGAGTGCGATCCGTGCCATATCTGCCGGCGGTAAACCAGATCTCTTTGCCATCGGCAGTCCAGGCCACGCCCTGGATGGTGAACCATTGCCCGGAAAGTGTCTTCTTGTTACCGGCCAGGTCGACGATCGCCAGGGAACCGCTGTCATCGCCCTGCAGAGGATGATCGGCGAAGGCGATGAGGTCGCCTTTCGGCGAGACGCGGGGGTGGCCGATCCATCCGCCGGTTTGGTAGAGCGGCTTTCCGATGGGAAGCTCGAGGCGGTTACGTCCGCCCATGTCGCGAACCACTGCCAGATTGGTGCCGTCGGGCGACCAGTCGGCCCACTGTACATTTTCGAGGACTTCGCGCGGAGCGCCTCCGGCCAGAGGAGCGCGAGCCAGAGTCCCCATGCTCACCCACGCGCCGATAGCCTTGCTGTTGAGCAGGACAGCCATTTCTGAGGTGGAGGAAACGGACATGAGCTGAGTATGGCTTAAGCCCATGGAACGGGACTCGGGAGCTTCAGGGCGCGCGGTGAAAACATCAGTGGGATTGCCCTGCCAGGCCGAGCTGTAAAGAATAGTTTGTCCGTCCGGGGCAAAGCGAGCGGCGCGTATGCTGCCGCGGCGGAATGTGAGTTGCCTGTAAGTGGGCGGCTCCGGCCGCGCGGTGGTGAATAACAATTTGCCGGCAAACAAGCCCGCCGCCGCGGCTAACAGCAAGCCAACCGCAAAGATCAGAGCAGCGGCAGATTTTTTGCGCGGAGCAGGCGCGGCCGCGGCGACAATGCCTGACGACGAAGACTGGGCGGTCTCGGCCACCACCGAGGTACGCGAGGAATCGATGGAGCGTTTGAGGCGCTTGAGGTCGGCGCGCATTTCCGCAGCCGACTGGCAGCGCATGTCGCGATCTTTTTCGAGAGCTTTGCTGATGATTTCTTCCAGCTTCGGCGGAAGTTCCGGAACCAGGCGGATGGCCGACGTGGGCTGACGATTGAGAATCGCTTCTGTAACCACGGCAGAAGTTTCTCCGCGAAAGGGCAGGATGCCGGTGGCCATCTCGTAGAGCACGACGCCGAAGGAGAAAAGATCGGTGCGTCCGTCGAGTTCCTTGCCGCGCAACTGTTCCGGCGACATGTAGGAAACGGTGCCCACGGCGGTGCCGGGACTGGTGAGGTCAAGTCCGCTGACATCAGCGAGAGTTTGCGAATCGCCGCTGGTGGGGCGGGCGGCGCGGGAGATTTTCGCCAGTCCGAAGTCGAGGATCTTGGCGTGGCCGCGATCGGTGACGAAGATGTTTGCCGGCTTGATATCGCGATGAACGATTCCCCTGATGTGCGCGGCATCGAGGGCATCGGCCACTTCGATCGCCAGCGTCAGCAGGCGTTCGAACTCCATGGGCCTGCCGTTGATCAGGTGTTTCAGGGTCTGACCGCTCAGGCACTCCATCACGATGAACAGATGCCCCTCGTGCTGGCCGATTTCGTGGATGGTGCAGATGTTGGGATGGTTCAGCGAAGACGCAGCCCGCGCCTCGCGGCGAAAGCGTTCGAGGGCCTGCGGATCCTGGGAAGAGTCGTCGGGAAGAAATTTCAGGGCGACGAAGCGGCCAAGCTGCGTGTCTTCCGCTTTATAAACGACTCCCATCCCTCCGCCACCGAGGAGTTCAAGGATGCGGTAGTGAGAGACCGTCTGGCCGATCATGGATGAGGCAGGTTTTCCGGCCCGCGCTGCTTATGACGGGTCGAGTCATCTTAGGGCGTATTGAGCGGTGAGTCAATTTCGTATTACGAGGGGGTGATGGTGGTGTGCAGCGAAGTTCGACCCGGTGTATTATCCCCGGTAAGTATGCTAGGGAACCGCACGAACGAGCAGTGGATCGCGCAATACGCCTCCAGCCACCAGCATCCGGTAAATCGCGCTTGCCATACACTCGGCATTCCGACCATCCTGCTTTCGGTTGTGGTTTTCATTGTTGGTATTTTCTTCAACTTTCATCGCCTGTGGATTTATGCGCTGGCGCTGTTTGTGCTTGGATGGATCTTCCAGTTCATTGGCCATGCCTTTGAGGGCAAACCGCCTGAATTCTTCTCCGACTGGCGTTTTCTATTTGTGGGCGTACGCTCGTGGTGGGCTAAGATTCAAGGGAAGGCCTGAAGTACTCGGCTCATCCTCACCATGCTGGGCGCGATAATCGGTAAGCCGCTGCTGGCATGACTGAAGCGATGCCCTGATACGAATGTTTTTCAAACTGCATCGTCATTGCTTTCTGCACGTGTACGTTGGTAAGCTTTGGGCACTGCGGGTATGCATCGGATCATCACCAAATTTCTGCTGCTGTTCGCGCTGGTGGGCAACCTTGCGCCGGTAGCGTTGGCGATGTCAACTCCGACCGTGCATGCCTGCTGCCTCCGCAAAGCGGTTCACCACTGCCACGAATCTCAGGCTTCCGACTCCGGACAGCTTGTTATCCGCAGCGCCGGTTGTTGCGACCACGAGTGCTGCCGCGCGGCAACCACGGCGCAATGGGCCTACCCGCAGCAGCGGCTTCATTTTGTTTCCCTGCGAGATCTCAATGCGCACGCGGCGGAAATCCGAACGGACTTCCCGGCCAGCGCCTCCGCCAAATTCCAATCCACGCGCGGTCCGCCAGCGCGCTGAACACGGCTCCTGCCTGATTCAATTTCGTACCAGGAAACGCGTGCTTTTAGCGCGGGAGCGTGTCGCCCGATTCAAAATCGGCGCCACGCATTGACAGTGCCGCTTTCCATCCTTCCCACGGACGGGCGGTACGGTCAAGTGTAACCGGGGAGAAATGGAGACCTTTTATGAGGCAAGTTACGGGCATAATGGCGGTGGTTTTTTTCCTGGGTGCCGTCGCATTCGCCACGATTTTTGGTTCCGTTCGCGGCGTCGTTCACGATCCTCAGCACCGCCCGGTGCAAGGCGCCATGGTGATGATGAAGGCTCAAAACTCGGACTGGATGCGGTCCGAAAACTCCAACGATAGGGGAGAATTTGAATTCACTTCTGTACCCATCGGGAGTTATACGGTGACAGTTTCATCGCCGGGTTTCCAGCAAACGCGGCAAAGCGCGATCGTGCAGTCTGATACCAGTCCGGTGCTGCATTACCAGTTGGCTGTGGCAGGCGGGAAGGAAACAATTGCGGTGTCGGGAACTCCAGTGGAAGCGACGACGGACAGTGTGACTCCGACGACCATGGTGAATCGCCAGGACATCCAGGAAACCCCGGGGGCGGATCGGACGAACGGCATGGAGATGATTACAGACTACGTACCTGCGGCGTACGAGACGCACGATATGCTGCACATGCGGGGAGGCCATCAGGTCGAATGGCTGATTGATGGGGTCCCTATCCCCAACACGAATATCGCGACTAATCTGGGTCCGCAGATCGATCCTAAGGACATCGATTATCTCGAGGTTCAAAGAGGCAGCTATGACGCCGACTATGGAGACCGCACCTACGGGGTTTTCAATATCGCGCCGCGAACCGGTTTTGAACGTGACCGGGAGTGCGACCTCGTGATCAGCGCCGGAAATTTCTATCAAACCAACGACCAAGTCAGTTGCGGTGGACACACCGAGCGCTTCGCCTACTACGCCAGCCTGAACGGAAATCGCAGCAACTACGGCCTTCAGACGCCCATCCCGCAAGTTGTTCACGATGCCGACAACGGCTACGGAGGATTCGCTTCATTCATCTTCAATCCCAATCCTAAAAACCAGTTCCGCGTGGTCGGCTCCCTGCGGCAGGACTACTACCAGATTCCCATCGATCCCGTTCCCAACTCAATCGGAAATCAGAACTATCCCAGCTACGGATTGCGCGACGCCGAGCGGGAGCCCGATGGCTACGCCACTTTCTCCTGGGTACACACCTTCAATGAGAATATGCTGCTCACCGTCTCTCCCTTTTATCATTACAACGGAGCCGACTATAAAAGCAGCCCGAACGATTATCCGGTCGGCTCAACCGTGACTGAGAATGCCAACTACGGCGGCGTGCAAGCAGCTTTCAACGCCACGTTATGGAAAAACGATCTGCAAGCCGGAGTGTACGGATTCGGCCAGCATCAGTACAACTACTTCAACAATTTCTTCAACGACGGCGAGGCCAATTTCCCCGCGTCCTCCGTCGGCGTGAATGGAGGCGTCGCCGCCGTGTTCATCAACGACAAATTCAAGCCAACTTCCTGGTTGACCTTGATTGCGGGTCTTCGCCAAACAGAATTCGATTCCTCGATTTCCGAGAGCGCCACCGATCCCCGCTTCGGCGTCGCCGTGAGAATCCCGCACCTCAACTGGGTCTTCCGCGGATTCTATGGTTACTTCTATCAGGCCCCGCCTCTGGTCACTGCCACCGGCGCGCTGCTCGATTTGGCCAACAGCCAGAATTTTGCTTTCTCTCCTTTGAAGGGAGAGAGCGATATCGAATGGCAGTATGGGGTTACCATTCCGTTTCACGGCTGGAACCTCAGCGCGGATAATTACGAAACTCGCGCCGAGAACTGGCTCGACCACAACAACATCGGAGACTCCAATCTCTTCTGGCCCATCACCTGGCAGTACGCGCTGATTCAAGGCTGGGAACTCACGCTTCGCTCGCCTAACCTCTGGCACCGCAGCCAGTTTCACCTTGCTTATGCAAATCAAATCGCACAGGCCACTTCGCCCATTACCGGCGGCTTGGTCTGCCCCGTTCCCGTAACCTCGTCCTGCGGACTCGACATTCCGCCCGGGCTTTCCCCGGTCGATCACGACCAGCGAAACACATTAAACGTTGGCTTCAATGCGAATCTGCCCTGGCAGGCATACGCCTCAACCAATGTGTATTACGGCTCAGGCTTCACGAACGGCTTGCCCGGCGTGCAGTACCCCGGCGACTATCTGCCGGGCCATACCACGGTCGATCTAGCCCTCGGAAAAACCTTTGCCGAGAGATACACAATTTCCGTTGATGCGCTGAACGTAGCCAACCGCCGCGTCCAGCTCGACAACAGCCTGACC
>JBAVUV010001118.1:0-8924 GCA_049696955.1 Candidatus Sulfotelmatobacter sp.
CCGACGAGTGGGGCGGGGGCCTGGGAGCGCGTTGCCGTGCGAACGACCCGAACAAGTGGGGCGCGGATGCCATCTTTCGTCTGAAGGACGACAAGCTGAGTTTCGCGAACTACTACAAGCTGCCGGCCGCGCAGGGCGATACGGAGAACTGCGTGGCGCACAACGGTTCTCTGATTCCGGTTCCCGGCCGGGATATTGAAGTGCAGGCGTGGTACCAGGGCGGGGTCTCCGTGATGGACTTCACTGATCCGGCGAAGCCATTCGAGATTGCTTATTTCGATCGCGGACCAATCGATCCGAAAACACTGATTCTCGGTGGCGATTGGTCCGCATATTGGTACAACGGCTACATTTATGGTTCGGAGATTGCGCGCGGATTGGATGTATTTCAACTGACGCCGACCAAGTTTCTCACACAGAATGAAATCGATGCGGCCAAGACGGTTCAGCTGGCTGATTTGAATGTACAGAACCAGCAAAAGATCGAGTGGCCGGCGAAGCTGGTGGTGGCGAAAGCATACGTGGACCAGCTAGCGAGGTCGCAGGCTCTGCCCGCACGCCGAATCGCTGCTCTGCAGAAGGCGATTCAAAGCGCAGAGAAATCAAACATGCGCAAAAACAAGGTGGCGAAATTGCAGGGTATGGCGCCATCGCTGGAAAAGAGCGCAGAAACCGCGAAGACCCCGGCAGACGCGATGCGGATGCATGCACTGGCAGACGTGCTGAAGAATCCGTCTGCCTGAAGCAGGGACGGGAACCTATAACACAAACTCTCCGGACTGTTGGACCCATAACCGGGCGAACATGAATTCCGCCACTGCAAAAGTGCCGGAGTCCGGAGAGGCTAGTCTTCCCAGCTAGAAGCATAGAGTTCTTGCTCACACAATCAGGAAGGTCACCTCAAGCCGATTAGAGTTCTCGGGAGAATCGTACCGCGCAGGTAAAATAAGTGTGCAGCCGTTAGTGCTCCTTAAAGATGATAGTCAACTTCGCCGAACGGGCGCACAACCACAACTGGGAATTGGACCCAGTTGTCCGATCCTTGCTGGATACTGATTTCTATAAGCTCCTGATGTTGCAGTTCATCTGGAAGCATTATCCGAAAACGCGAGTATCGTTTGCGCTTTTTAATCGAACATCTTCGGTGCGGCTGGGCGACATGTTTGCGATCGAAGAGATTGCCCAGCAGTTAGAGCACGTCCGGAAACTACAGTTTCGAAAATCCGAACTCGTTTGGCTGGCCGGTAACACGTTCTATGGGCGACGGGGAATTTTTGAATCGGCATTTCTGGAGTGGCTGGAGCGGGACTTCAAACTGTCGGACTACGAGTTGTCTGTTAACGATGGCCAGTTTCACTTGTCCTTCGACGGCGATTGGCCTGAAACCACGATGTGGGAACTCTATGCCCTCTCCGTTCTTGACGAGTTGAGGACGAGAGCCAACATGAAAAAGTTGAGCGAGTTTGAGCTCGACATTTTATATGCCCGGGCGAAAACGAAGCTCTGGAGCAAAATTGAGCGCCTGCGCGGAGTGCCCAGCCTGAGCGTGGCGGATTTCGGAACCCGACGCCGGCACAGCTTTCTGTGGCAGGAGTACGTGATCAAGGCGATGGCTTCCAATCTTCGTAGCGGATTTGTTGGAACGTCAAATGCTTTTCTCGCCCACAAACACGACCTAGAAGCGATTGGAACGAATGCACATGAAATCCCGATGGTGCTCGCAGCGCTGGCGAACGATGACGAGGCCCTAAAAGCTTCTCAGTACCATGTGCTCGATCTGTGGCAGCGCACTTACGTGGGAGCATTGCGGATCATGCTCCCCGACACCTTTGGAACAACTCAATTCCTGAAGAACGCCCCGGAATGGACGGCAGATTGGACCGGCCAGCGCATGGACAGCAAAAATCCTTACGTGGCGGGCGACGAATATATCGAATGGCTGAAGGCACGCGGGCGGGACCCACGCGACAAGATCGTTATTGCCTCTGACGCTCTGGATGTCGATGAAATCGTCGGTCTCCACGCTTATTTCGGTGGCAGGCTGCAGGAGGGTGCGACCGCCGAGGAATTCCGCAATGCCGAAGACTTTGAAGATCGGAGCCGGTGGATCCCGGACCGCCGTATTCGATTCAGCGCGGGTTGGGGGACTCTACTGACCAACGATTTCCGCGGCTGCGATCATCGAGGCGGTGCCGAATTTGACCCGATCAGCCTGATCTGCAAGGTGGCCGACGCAGAGGGGCGACCGGCGGTGAAGCTCTCCGATAATTATGCCAAGGCGCTCGGTCCGGCTCCGGAAGTCGAACGTTACCGGCGAGTGTTTGGCACAGCGGGAATGACAAACGTTCCCACGGTTGCATGAGCACCGTGGAAAGTCTTCGTCAGCCACATCCCCTCGATTGACAGGGGCTTTACGGGTGGTTCCACATCTGTTTGTTAACTAAGTCAAGGCCGAACCCCAATAAGTATCCGTTTTGACCCTATATCATGGATTTACTCGATGGCCGAAGTCGTTTTTTTGCTGTCAGATTGAGCAGGAAAGGATATGGGTTATTGATGGTGATGCCAAGCCTGAAGACTGGCCACGATGCCGCTCGCCGCCGATTCTGGTTCGCGATATCGGGGTTCGTCATGGCGCTTGCGCTGCTGCCCTTTTCCTATAAAGTCGAACGTCACCTGGAGACGGCCGTTCACATCAAGGGCGGAGAATCCGAGAAAGTTGACCTGGAACTGGCGCAGCGTTTCCAGTCTCCGTACGCTCACCGCCTGGTTCTGGTGATCAGCGGTATTCCCGATCCGGATTCAGCAAAAGGCGCAGATGCATTGGGCTTCTTAACCAGTTCATTGCGTAGTGTGCCGGGAGTTTCGGGTGCGATCTCGAGTCTGGATTGGCCAGATCCTCTGTTCACGGGGAACAATGGCGGGGCCTTGATCATCGTCGGGCTGGATCCGCACGATGAAAGTGTTGAGGCGTTGGTCCCCAGATTGAGGGCAAAAGCAGACTGGATGGAAGGTCAGCTCAGGTCGCAATACCCCAATATCAAACTCGAGATTACGGGTGAAACGCCGCTGAACTTCGATCTTCGCAAGGTGAGCGCAGATGACGTCACCCATGCCGAGGAACGAGCGATGCCGGTCACTCTCGTGCTGCTGTTGCTGGCTTTCGGCAGTATTGTAGCGGCGCTGCTGCCGCTGGGAGTTGGGTTACTCTCGATCTCCATGTCGCTGGGTGCGGCGGCGCTACTCGCGCATTATCTGCAGCTTTCGATTCTGGTGCAGAATCTGGCGACGATGCTCGGCCTTGGCTTGGGCATCGACTACGCATTGCTGATGGTAAGCCGGTTTCGCGAAGCATTGGCCGAGGGATATGATCCCGGCCCCGCTGCCGATATTGCTGCCAGGCAAGCGGGGCGGACGCTGATCATCTCGGCCACGACAGTTGCAATCGGATTTTCCGCGCTGCTGACTGTGCCCATCAGCGAACTGCGCTCCATCGGCATAGCCGGCCTGCTGGTAACCGTTTTGAGTGTCATGCTCTGTACTTTCATTCTGCCCTGGGTGCTTGGTCTGCTGGGGCATCGCATCAATTCCGCCAGAGTGCGTCTTTCCGCCAAACGATTGGAAACGCGGGAGAGCCTATGCGCGGCGAGTGAGCGGTGGGTGCGGTGGGGGAGCATCATAACTCGCCGGCCCTGGACTGCTCTGCTTGTCGCCGGGATTCCGCTATTGATCCTTGCATTCCAGGCGCGGAAAATCTCTCCCGGAGTTCCCGACCATAACTCGCTCCCGGCGGCGGCCGGGTCAGTGCAAGCACTGCACACGCTTCAAAGGATGGGGCGGTCGGGAATTGTGCAGTCTCTGCGAGTGGTCCTGGAGTTATCGCCGCAGTCGCCGCTACTCTCGCCGGCTGGCTGGCTTGCCGTCAGTCGCTTGACGAAGCACTTCCAGAGCGATCCTAGAGCGGAGGAGGTGTTGTCTCTTCCGACCCTCACGGGAATGTCCGATACTGCGGATGCTGTTAACGATATGCCCGAGCCGATGCGAAAGAGTTTTCTTCGCAACGATGGCCAGGCCACTCTGATCGAGTTGCTGCCCACTGCCACTCTTTCGCCCAACCAACAGATACAGTGGGTACGAGATGTGCGTTCCTCCGATGTCGCAGCAATAACCGGCGTGCCCGGCGCTAGCCTGCTCGTCGGCGGCGTTCCCGCACTCGAAGCAGATTACGACTCAGTCGTAAAAGAGCGGATGCCGAAAGTGGTCCTTGGCGTCATATTGGGCAGCTTGCTGGCGCTGCTGCTCGGGTTACGTTGTCTATTCGCGGCTGTCAAAGCAATTCTGCTCAATCTGCTTTCCGTTGGCGCTGCGTTCGGTGCGTTAGTTGTCGTTTTTCAGGAAGGCCACGGTGGCAAACTCTTTGGGCTCGACGGACCGACCGGCAGCGTATATCCGATCGTGCCGATTCTCTCGTTCGCCATCGTCTTCGGATTGAGCATGGACTATGAGGTCTTCCTCGTCACCCGAGTCCTCGAAGAACGGCGCCGCGGTCTATCCGAGAAATCGGCTGTGATCGAAGGCCTGGCGCGGACCGCCGGGCTCATCACGAGCGCCGCGTCAATTATGATTGCCGTTTTCATCGCATTCACCGTGGGAAGCTTTCTGGTCGTCCAAATGCTGGGCTTTACGCTCGCCGTTGCGGTGTTCATTGATGCTACCGTGGTGCGGATGATTGTCGGGCCGGCACTATTGCAACTTGCCGGCGACTGGAATTGGTGGCCCTTTGGCTTACATGGAGCCCCGGCACTGTCTGAAAAAGAGCTTGTCCCGTGACGGCGAACATCGTGGATACTCCAGTGCCAGCACAGCGCGCATCAGCCTAATTAAGCGATTCGATTTATTTCACTTTCTCTTCTTGCGCGCTGGGCTGGCCGAGATCAAAGTCCTTGCGTCCAAGATTTGCCCTTCCCGAGCCTCCTTCGATTGCAAGAATCGAGGAACCGGGCTTGCCCTGCACCTTTGCCTCCACTTGCGATGCAGACCAAGCGCCGCCTTCCTGCCGCAGCCCGTAGTAAATGAACTCCTTCTGCTGTCCCGTCCCGCGAAGTGTCTTCACTACATGCACAGGGAACAAAATGTTGCGGTCAATCCACGATGTAACAGAGCCTTCGTAGGTCCGGTCCTGAGGGCCGGGTGTGCTCTTTAGGACAAAGCAATCCCGCGCGCCGTATTTCTCCGATGGCAGGAGTTGCTGATTCTTCCAGAAGAACTGGCTCTCTACCATATCTTCATAGGAGAAGTCGGTTCCCACGAGTGGGTCGTTCCAGCGTTCGAATGGCAACACGCTAGCGGTCTTCTCGCCGGGAAGTATTGCCTCGATCGTCATGTGCCCACTTACAGTCATGTGCAGAAGAAGGGTTGTTTTCTCTGAGCCAGGCCCAGAGATCTCAACTAGCAGACGCAGACCATCGGGAAACCAGTGAGCTTTGCCGACAAACTTGTAGCTCGTGCGCTTGCCATCGGCTTCCACGCGTGTGAGGTGCCCGGTCGCGCGGTAGTCCAATTTCTCAATGCGCTGGCGCGAGCCCGTCAGCACGGTCTCCAGGTCAGGATTCGCCGCGAAGGCCCGCGATGGATGCACCAGCAACAACAGCATTAAAAAGGCGATCGATGCTTGAATCGTCCTATAGCCGCAATTCGCCAATCTGGCTTCTGGATACGAGCGAAACTTGCGGATGCGAGAAAGCATTACGTCACGGCACAGGAAGGTCATAGCTAATGTATACAACCAAAGTCCGTACAGCGACCAAGTGGGAGCACATCTCAGACTGCGACATCTGCTCCTCAGCCGGGGAACGGAGAATTTTCCGACGCGGTTAGCCATAACCCGTTGATCGTCCGCTCTCAGCAGCCGCTCAAGCCACTTTCTCGATCGCAAGCCTCGGCTCGTAACCAGCAGTGGGCGGTTTGAGGTTGCGGGGATTTTCCCTGGCTTTCACGCGCCGGTTCCTGGCAATCCAGGCCGTGAGCAGGAGGGCTGCCTGGCTCGACAGGACCACGGCGATGGCTTTCCAGCCTCCTATGATTGGGTCGTTCTTCATGATGGTGAGTGCAAAGAAGACACACAAGAGGTGCACGCAGAAGACCGGAAGCGAGGCCTGGCCCAGCATCACCAGGGTCTTGGTGGCAAGAGGCCTCAGAACCGATCGAAACCTGATCGCCAACACTGCGACCGCGGTGAAGTCGATCATCCGGGCTGCTCCAAAATCCCACTTATCGAAAAGCACGCCGGACTTCCCGAATGTAACGACCCCGGCTACTTGCGCGTAGCGCAGCAGCAGGAAACAAACCGCTACTGTCGCCGCCGGAATCGTCATCTGTTTAACCCAGTCGAGATGAAAGTTGCCCTCGGCCCAACGCACGCCCAGCCACAGGCCGACCAGCCACCATAGCTGCCATGCCCAGAGATTGAATGCGCCCATTTGATTCAAGGGGATCTGAAGGCCGAAAACCCGAGTCTGCAGGTGATATGCAAAAGTCTGGAATCCGAACTGCGCGAGCAGCCAGAGGGTGAAGCCTCCGGCAAGGGCGTACCTCCACCCAAATCGTGCCCCCAGCACGATTGCGAAAGGAGTCAGCGCGAGGAGAATAATGTAAATCGGCAGGATATCCAGCAGTGGCGGCCTGTAGACCATCAATGCCGCATCGATGAAAGCACGTGTGCGGCCTGCGGAAAAATAGAAGTCAAGAAGATTATGAATCGCAGGTGTGTTGCCGTGCGCGGCAATCGGGGCTTCTATCACGAAGGCAAAGGCCAGCAGCAGCAGTTGGTAGCCGTACAGCTTTCCGGTACGCATCGATAACTTCCGCCACATCGCGCCGTAGCCGTCGCGCTCGGCGATCCGAAAATAAATGCGGCCGGTGAATAGAGCGGACAGAAAAATAAAGCCTTCGGCGGCGGCGAAAAACCCAAACGGCTGATTGACGTATGTGCTCAGTACAGTCGGCAAATGAGTGCAGGTGATCCACACCAGCATCAGGCCGCGAAGGGCATCAAGTTCTTCTATTCGCTGTTGCATCGGGTCCCCGTAATCACTTGTTTGCAAACAAGGCGGCGTCTCCGCTGTACTTTTGCAAACCATGCGACTCTACGTATTGCCTGGCCTTCGGATCCTGCTTTAAAAAAGCATCCCAGAACGCCAGCGTTTCGAGCTGTGCACACTGGAAAACCTCAGCCCGATGGCCTCCATTCACAAAAATGCCGGCGAATCCCATGTGCGTTCCACCCATGAGTTCTACCTTGTATTTGTTGCCGGCGGGCGCCTTTTCGAATGCCTCGCTTCGCCAAACCGGATCCTGGCCAAACGGGCCGAAATCGCGCGAGCCGTACATAAGCAGCATGGGCACCCGAACAGTGTCCCAGGAGTGCGCTCTCAGACCCATGATGCCTTCTCCTTGAGGCGATAACATCACGACTGCAGAGACCCGCTTGTCTACAAAACTCTGCGGCTCGTCTTTCCCCGGCACCATAATCGTCGCACCACCGATCAGACCAGCGGTATAAGCGCCGAACGAGTGCCCACCCACACCGATATGGTGAAGATCGAGCTTGCCTTTGAGTTCGGGCGCAAACGTTTTGACATGAGCCAGCGAATCGATGATGAAGGAAATATCTTCCGGGCGGTTCTCCCATCCGTGAGGATCGGTGAGCGCCTGGCGAAAGGTACCGCGGAAGGCGGCATCGGCAATGGAATCGCCGTGAGAAGGATGAATGCTGACATAGCCGTAGCTGGCCCAGTATTGGCCCAGCGCCCAGTAGTTATCCTTCGATGCCAACGCGCCGTGCGAGAAGATGATGACGGGAAAGCGTCCTTTTGCATCGGGATAGTAGATTTTGATTGGTATATTTTTATTGCGCGCAGCGTCGTGAAGTGAAATATTCTCGACCGTAAGTACCCTGTAGGGCCCTGAAGTTGGGACGTATTGGCACCAGGCGGAGCGCGCCCACAGGCAAAGCGAGATAACTGCAACAATCACGCTCCAACTCGGTTGCTTACGCATCAACACTAAGATTCCCCTCCAGAATTCTTGCGTCTTTATCCCCTACTCAAGGTTAGATGTTGTTCGCCGCGGCTTTGGTTTCAATGAGTTGTAGACAGAACTAAGGATCCAACCCCTGCAGGCAATTTTATACCGATCGATGGAAATTGAAGGCATCCAGCAAATTGCATGACTTTGATATTGGATCAAGCCGGCGGAGTAATTTTGCGCGAAAGGATTGAGATCAGGCAGCCTCTTGATGCCGGCGTCGTTCACCTCTGCCCTTGCGTGGCGCTCTCGGTGCCGAGGCTAAGATTTTCTCGATTTCCTCCCGCAGCCACCGGTTTGCCGGATCGTTCTCCACACTTTCATGCCAGTACAAATGGGCTTCCAGACGGGGTGCGTGGAGCGGGAATAAATGCAACTGGTTCATCAGGCCCTTGTCTACCAAACCCAGGTTCAGCAGTTGCGCATGACGCTCGGGCAGAGTCAGTAACATGTCGGTCTTGCTCACTACCACGCAGGCCGCAAAGGTGTGCTGGCTGCGCAGAAACACTTGCCGGCGAAGGCCTCGCCGGGAAAGCTCGACATCGATCAGGCTGGGTCCCTGGCGCCGGGAGGAAATCTGAATGTGGCGTTGGTTCAAATAGGTATTCAGATCGAGACCGCCTGCGATCGCCGGGTGACCCTGCCTCGCCATAACCACGTACGGTTCGTTCAACAGCCACTTCTGCCGGATGCGATCACTCACGGTCATGGGAATTTCGATGGCCAAATCGAGTGAACCACTTGCCAGTTCGGTCTCAAGATCTCTGCGCTTGACCCGCGATGTCGTAATCGACATTCCCGGCGCAGCATGGCTCAGTCGCACTAGCAAGGGTGGGAGA
>JBAVUV010001119.1:0-2483 GCA_049696955.1 Candidatus Sulfotelmatobacter sp.
GGGCTAGACGACTTAATGTTCGTAGCCATCCATGCTTCAACCCATACCGTGTAGCCATCTACGGTAAACGTTCCGCCGCCGCAGTCGTTGGTGTAACTTCCTGCTGAGATGGTTGTCAGTGGACCGCAGACACGAGTATAGGTGTTACCTGCTGTGTCGGTGACGGCTGTGATCGGGCCTGTCGCGTCAGAACCACCTAAACAAGCGGCCGTGCCACCTGAACCACCCGGCAATCCGCAGTATTCTATAAGTATCACGTTGGCGTCTCCGGCTGCTTGGGCGATTGCAAAAGTACCCGTAGGATTTGTTGCCGTGGCATGTCCTATTTCAGTTTGTTGGACTAGCGATATAGCTCCCCCACCTCCGGTTGCGGCGAAGGCAGGAATCGCGACCAACGACAGAACGACAACAACTAGAAGCTGCTGCTGCTTGTGTACCACTTAGCCTCCTATACCAATGTTGGGAAATGAATCAGTGTAAAACCAACCACGAAGGAAATCTTCTTCAGATGCCAGGAAAGTACAGAACTCTTCACCTGTATTAGTTCGGAACCCGTTCGCTGCGACCCTCGTCGCATAACGATGAGGATGCCGGTTCGCTGCTTTAGGTGGCCGTCGAAAAGGGTGATGATCCGATTTGAAAGCGTTGCAGAGGCAACTCTTGAGACACCGGGCATAAACATCCCAGTCAGCGTCATCGACTGGCTTGCGCCAGCCGTGATTGGGAACGTAACACAGCTGATCGCAGTGGAGGATTGTTCCCAATCTCATTTTCTGGCAGCCCAGCATCAAAGCCAGACCTACAGAACCGGAATTGCAATCCGACGGTCGGGGGAGGTTCGTCATTAGGCAAATACCCAAATATCGTGAAAGGCTAGTGTGCCGGTTTCATCGGAACCAGGTAAGGTCACGAAAGGGCATGTCGAATCCAATCCAACCGCTCGCTGTATGGCGCATGAATACGGATCGCGTTAGAGTGCGCCATGCTTGATTCTCCGCTGAATTCCCATTTTGACCTTGTTGCCAATACGGGTCGACGACAAGCTGAAATTGCCTGCGGCCCCAGCATCTTCCGGTTGCCTTTTACTGCTACCGGTCTACAAGTGAAATTGTGCACGGTGATGCCCGCATTGACTCCTAAGGAATCGCTTCGGAGAAATGACTGCAACATATCTCGACTAACCGACCAAAGCAACGCCTCAGCGTGATGAAACTAAAGATCTTATTGGCTTCGTTTCGCTCATCGCGGAGTCGGACAACCTCCCATTCGCCGCCTCCGCCGAATTCATGTTTCACATTGTAAGAGAATGCATATCTCATTGCTATACGGTTACACCGCATGTTAGCTGTGTGGGGTCTGTCGTGGCGGAAGGATATCTGAACTGGCAACGGTTTGCTGTCCCCAGCAGTGTGCTGAAATTGACGAATGAAGTCACAACTCTTCCAGAATGGCTCTTAATTCCATTTCGCCAAACTGCGGATACTCTTGCAGGGCATCTATGCACCAACGTGTCTTTTTGCTCCGCTCTCATGTGAGATAAGGGAGGCATAGACGAGATGGAAATGGCTAGAACAGAATTTTCAACAGGATTTGTTGGCAACTGCTGAGGAAGTCCAGCAACCTGCTCGTACCCGAAAACCATCTTAATGCGGTAATTGTTGGGAACATGTTGCGTAGCTGTCGTTCAAGCGGAACAGCGAAAGTTCTAAACAAATAATTCGTCGGAAAGGTGCAGAGACAGAACGGTGTCGGAGGTATGCGCCGCAACCTTCGTTGTCCCCTCGGCAGTCGGTGATCCAAAGGGAACTCACGACTGACTCAAATCACTCATGCAAATAAGATTTGACTCGTACGTCCCCACGTTTGCGTTAACGTGTCTTCTCGCCTTGTTTGGTCTGAGAAGCTCAGCTCAAACCCACAATTTCCGAGGGGGAATCACGGTGTCAATCTCCCCGATATCGGCGACACTGCCGTCCGGCGGTGTGCAGCAGTTTACCGCCACCGTTAGCGGCTCCAGAAATGAAGAAGTCTCTTGGTCAGCAACCGGCGGAAGCGTCTCATCCGAGGGTCTCTACACTGCGCCTCCCACTGCAGGCAGGTTTACCGTCACCGCCACCAGCCAGGCTGATACTATGAAGTCCGCTTCCTCGACTGTGACTGTGACCGCCACTCCTGTGGTCGCGGTGTCCATTTCGCCGGCTTCGGCTTCTCTGCTTACCGGTGTTACGCAGCAGTTCACGGCTACCATTACCGGCACAAGCAATGCCGCTGTTACCTGGTCGACGACAGGCGGAACAGTTTCCACCGACGGTCTCTACACCGCGCCAGCCGCGACAGGCACGTATACCGTCACCGCCACGAGTCAGGCTGATACTACTAAGTCAGCTTTCGCGGCTGTGACCGTGACCGCCACTCCTGTGGTCGCAGTGTCCGTTTCGCCGGGTTCGGCTTCGCTGCTTACCGGCGGTACACGAGAGTTCGCC
>JBAVUV010001120.1:0-2065 GCA_049696955.1 Candidatus Sulfotelmatobacter sp.
CGCGAACGGCTATATTCAATATGAGACCGACAAGCCCCCAAAATCTGCTGCGAACTCGCGCGTACGAATCCCGCACAGTCGGCATTCGGCCAAGATATGCCTCCGCGATGGCGTGAGTCACCGCTCCCATCGCGATCGAGTACACGAGGAAGAAGAGAATCACCAATCCAAGATAGGGAAGACTAAAGATCGCCGCCTGCGCTCGGGGAGTGCCAATAGCGAACGGAGAGCCCTGCTTCCCGTATACGAAGAGGTTCATCGGAATCGAGAATGACGCGGGAATCGCCATTATTCCCACAAACACCCAAAAATGATTCCGATAGAGAGTGAACGTGCGGTCCAGGAGTTCTCCCAGACTCAGAGGCCGGAGTTCGGCGGTCTCCACGGGTTCCTCCATTCGAACGCTCGATCCGAGAGAGAAGGGCCGTATCTAACCACACAGTAACGGCGGACGCAACACCGCCCCGCGTTCCTGTTTCTCCGTGGTTTGCAGCCTCGCGGGAAATCTCATATGATTCGCGTGACGGCACTCCGGCGCCAGGAGGACATTATGAGCGGATTCCTCAGTCGCGAAGAATTAAAGAAACTGAAACCCGCGGAGACTTCATCTTTCCCATCGCCGATCCCCACGCAGATCGTCTCGAGCGACGAGTATTACCCGCAGCGGCAGAACAAGCAGCAGCGCCAGGTAGAGTCGCAATTGAAGGACATGGGGAACAAGCTCGCCCGAAAGCAGGGGATCAGCCGCAGAGCCTTTTTCACGACGGCCGCTGGCATGGCCACCGCATTCCTCGCCATGAACAAGGTTTATGGATCGCTTTTCGACGTAACCGCCGCTGAGGCCGCCACTCCAGAACTCGCCGACGAACGCGCCAGCCTGCTGCAGGAACAATTCATCTTCGACGGTCACACGCATTTTCTGCGCGACGACACGCGGCTCAACGGGTTTGTGATGATGCGTCAAGCGGTGGGAGACTCGGGCTGGAATCCCGAGTTGAAGGGTAAGAAGCAGACCATCGAGGATTTGAAGTACAACAATTACTTCAAAGAGATTTTTCTCGATAGCGACACGAAAGTCGCGATCATTTCAAGCGCGCCCTCCGATATTCCCCAGGATTGGTTTCTGACTAACGAAATGATGGCCCAATCCCGCGCGAAAGTGAACAACGCCGCCGGTTCCAAGCGCCTGATGAGTCACGCAATCTTCACGCCCGGCAAACCGGGCTGGCTCGAAGATCTAGACCGTGGCCTGGCGCTCAAGCCCGATTCCGTGAAGGGCTATACGATCGGCGATAACACGCACAAAGAGCTCGCGCGTTACCCCTGGCGCATGGACGACGAAAAAGTGACATACCTCGGCTACGAAAAGATGCTCAAGGCTGGAATCAAGAACATATGCGTTCACAAAGGACTCTTTCCTCCGTCTTTGGACAGCCAGTTTCCGCGCCTACGGCCTTACGCCGATGTCGCCATGGCCGCCAAGGATTGGCCGCAGCTGAATTTCATCATTTATCACTCGGGCTTTCGGAACGTGGGTGGCGGCGGGTCCGACGCAGCGGAAGCGTGGACCTACGTTGAAAAGACGGGGCGAAACGAATGGGTCAGCGATCTCGCTGAAATTCCCGCGAAGTACGGCGTTAATAATGTCTATGGCGACCTCGGCCAGGTTTTCGCGCTCAGCACGGTCGCCCAGCCGAAGCTTGCCGCGTTCCTCGTGGGTACGCTGGTCAAGGGCCTCGGCGCCGATCACGTTGTGTGGGGCACCGACGCGCTTTGGACCGGCTCGCCTCAATGGCAGATCGAAGGACTGCGGCGTCTCGAGATTCCAGAGGATATGCAGAAAAAGTTCAGACTGCAGCCCCTCGGAGCAGCCGATGGTCCAGTGAAGACGGCGATATTCAGCGGAAATTCCGTGCGCCTCTACAACTACAAAGCTCCCGCGAAATGGGAAAAGATGGATCGCTTCGCCGCTCTAAAAGAGGATTACATCAAGTCGGGTGCGCATCGCACGAATCTGCGATATGGCTACGTAGCGGTCTAGCGGGCCGTTTGCAGATCGCTACTC
>JBAVUV010001121.1:0-2095 GCA_049696955.1 Candidatus Sulfotelmatobacter sp.
TGCGAACGCCAGGAGAGAACTGGAGGCAAACAAGCTCGATACTCCGAGCACGGCGATGGCGACGGTGGCATTTTCCGCTGACGAAAAACTCAGAAGGCGACGCCAATCCTCTTGTTGAAACGCGTAAAAAATCGCAAGGATTGCGCTGAGAACACCGCCGACCACCATGATGCTGGCCGTGCCAACGGCCCATGCTCCATCGTGAGGAAGCCACTGCAATGTAGCGCGCCCCAGGGCATAGAAAGCCGCATTCAGTACGACGCCCGAGAAAATCACGCCGGTTGCTCCGCTGCCGGACGCATAAGCTGAAGGGAACCACTCGTAAAACGGCAGCATCCCCAGCTTGGCGCCGAACCCAAACAGGAAGAGCAGTCCAAGCAGCAACGTACCCGCTGAGGAGGTCGCATACGATGTTATAAAACTCGCGAACGAATGAGAGGAAACGTGGTTACCCAGGAGCAACAGCGCCAGAAGAATGGCAACCGATCCCACTTCGAGCAGTGACAGCATGAACAAGGTGGGCCCATCTCGATCGTTGGAGAGCCGCTCGCCGAGAATCATCGCGGCCCCGCCCAGGCTCATGACCTCCCACGCAATCAGGAAGGACATGGTATCTTGCAGGCCAAACACTCCCAATGCACCGAGCAGCGTGGCGGCGAGACCCGCCAGCCAGTACCGTTTGCTGTCTGGTGAGACAGAAGCTGTTCCCAGGCCAGCGGCGAAAAGTGCAGGTAAAAGTCCAAAAAATAGCAGCCATAATGCTGCATTGTCGAGCTGGAACCAGACCGGCGTGTCCGCCAGCCAGAGATGAAGAGAGGCTGCTGTGGGAGGATGAATCCATCCCTGAACGCTGTACACTAGGCCCACAGCGCAGCCTGTAACGATCCCAATCCGCGCAACCCAATCGCGCCGAAGAACGAGCGCGAGCACAAAGGAAACAGCCCAAAGCAAGGCCATCGCTACGAGCAGGTCACTTTGCAAAGTGGCCTCCTTGGACAAGTTGTGTCGCCCGGTTCAGGAGCAGAAGCAACGCCTGAATCATGGCGGCAGGATTGGGGGGACAGCCCGGCACATAAATGTCCACTGGAAGAATCCCCTCGACCCCTCGTCCGCTGGCATATCCGCCTCCAACCGCCCCGCCCGAAACTGCACACGTTCCCATCGCCATGACCCAGCGTGGTTCCGGCATAGCGTTATATGTTTCGAGCAGAGCTTCCTTCATGGCATAAGTGACGGTCCCGGTCACCAGAAGCAGGTCCGCAAACCGCGGGGAAGGCGTGAAGAAAATGCCGAGGCGGTGCAGGTTGTAATAAGGATTATTCAAAGCCTGCAATTCAGACTCGCAGCCGTTGCAGGAACCGGCATCCACGTGACGAACATGGAGACTGCGGCCAAACGCGCTATGGATTTTCTGCGTGAGCTCATGTGCCGGCAGCGAGGCAAACGCTTCATCCCAGACGAGGTCCGCTCGCTTGCTGACCGCAAAGGCCCAGTCTTCTGACTTCTCCATAGCGTCGTGAGGGCAAAACTCCGTACACATTTGGCAGGCGACACATTTGCCGTAGTCGAGGCTGAGCCGCTCGCCGTTTTTGGTCTCGGCGATGCGAATCGCCCCCGGCAAACAGACATCCGCGCAGATCCGGCAACCCTCTTTGCAGCGCTCGGGGTGAAAACGGGGCATGCCTTGCACTCCACCCTGGGTTGCTTCGCGTCCTTGTGGCCACGGATTGGTGACCACTCCTCGCTTGAGTCCGTACAGAGTCCACACCGGCATAATTGTTCTCCAGCGCTAGCGATCGCACCCCGCCATCGTCAGCCCAAAACTTGCTTCGTTGATGGCGTAGTCCATCATGTTGCTGTCGTGCACAGTAAAGGGAAACACGCGCCAGTTTGAAAATGACGGCGATTTTACTTTCACTCGCGCGAGACGGCCTGCTTCATCCAGATGTACGCAGTGATAGATGGACCCACGAGTCGACTCGCACCAGCCGATGGCCTCTACTCCGGGCGCGGGGCGCACCTCCGCCAATACCGGTCCCGTTGGCATTTGGTCGATAGCGGAATAAATGAGCTTGAGACTGGCGCGGATTTCTTC
>JBAVUV010001122.1:0-5055 GCA_049696955.1 Candidatus Sulfotelmatobacter sp.
AAGAGCGGGCTCGCTCCAAAATGCTTCGAAATTCCTTGTGCGTTAATGATCGGGGCCAACGGCGGACGCTCTCCTGCTCTCTTTTGAGACTACCAGCAAACACGGATAACATGCTTCGCTTGCGACCCTTTGACTCGCGATAGAGGATATCCGGATACTTTCTGTGCATAGCAATTCCCGATCAGCCTGATAAATAGTTTCGATTTTTATAAAATCACTCTGAAGCATAGAGTGAGCCCGGCTGGTGTGTGTTTGAATCAACTTTTCACCTGCGCCATCAATTAGTGAAACGGAGCAGTCCTGAAGTCAAGGGATTCCGTTACCAGAGAGTTCGCAGAAGAGGACATCGGACTTGCACTTGTCGCAACATGGGCAGAAAGACTACAACTGGAAGGGATACGGTCCGCACGCCGGACATCATGGGGGAGGGAGCGAGGGTTCGAGAACAAAATCATGACCAAGCTTGAAGCAGTCATCCAAAACTCCAAACTGGAAGCGGTAAAAGGCGCGCTGCAGGAAATCGGTGTGGAAGGCATGACAGTACTCGAGGTCCGTGGCCATGGACGGCAGAAGGGCCACACCGAGGTCTACCGCGGGCGCGAGTATAGCGTGGATCTCATACCCAAAACCAAGCTGGAAGTGGTGTTGGCGGACACAATGGTGGAGAAGGCTGTGCAAGCCATTATGACCACCGCGCGCACTGGCAAAATCGGCGACGGGAAGATTTTTCTGACCCGTGTGGACGAAGCCATTCGCATCCGCAATGACGAGCGGGGCGAGGGAGCACTGTAGAACGTGCTTTAGGCGGGACATCATCGAGCTTCGATTACCGTGCTTAGATCACAGATCCCTTGACCCTTCGTCATGACGGAAGCGTCCCTACTGATCGGTGAATTGCGAAGTTCTCTCGCCGAGGTCTCGGAACGGATTGCCGGTGAGTTCGCGGCAACCGGAGACGGCCGAGCCGCCGTCGCTCAAAGGACCCTCCTCATCGAAGATGTTCTCGTCCGTCTATGGCGTGAATTCGTATGCGCTGACGAAACTGGGCCTCGCGGCTTCGCTCTCGTCGCCACTGGCGGCTTCGGACGCGGCTGGCTGTTTCCCTATTCCGATATAGATTTACTTTTTCTCTTTGCCGATCGAGGCGCCGAGGAAGGTCACAAAGCCGAAATCCAGCGTTTCTCCCAGGAACTCTGGGACCTGAAACTCAGGCTGAGTCCGGCATCGCGGACACTATCGGAGTGCGACCGCTTTGATCCCAACAATACCGAGTTCACCATTTCTCTTCTCGACTGCCGTTTTCTTCGGGGCGATCGCGAGTTGTTTGCCCGGCTTCACGACAAGACAATTCCGAAACTTGTGGCGCGGGAATCGAAGCCCCTGCTGCAAGGCCTGGCCGAGGTGACACAGGAGCGGCACGGAAAATTTGGTCACACCGTATTTCATCTTGAGCCGAATCTGAAAGAGACTCCGGGCGGCCTGCGTGATTGCAATGTGGCCAGCTGGCTGGCTTTGGTATCGGCCATGAGCAAGCTAGGCGATTGGCCGCACGCCAGTTCGCTGCGTGCGCCGGTGCGAAAGCAACTCGGTGAGGCTCTGGAATTTCTGATGTCCACCCGTTGTTTTCTGCACTTCCGCCACGGGCGGGACGACAATGCTCTCAGTTGGGAAGCGCAAGACGAAGCGGCTGCGCGCAAAATCGGCGCTTCCGATTCGGCCGATCTTACGGCGGCTGACTGGATGCGGATTTATTTCGGCCATGCTCGCGCCGTGCAGCGCACCGTCACGCAGTTGATGGAGGAGATTCCGGAGTCGTGGTCTTCTTTACGCCGGCAATTTCAGGGCTGGCGGTCGCGGCCTTCCCACCCCGATTTTTCTGTGGTGGATGGCTTGATTTTTCTGCAACAATCTTCATCGCTGCAGGATCCTGAAATGCTGCTGCGCCTGTTCCACTTCATGGCGCATCACGGATTGAAACTGAGCGCGACCACCGAACACCGCATTGAGCAGGCTCTTCCAGAACTCGCCGTGACGCCGCCGCGCGGCGCCGAACTCTGGCTCTACCTGCAGGAAACGTTGCTACAACCTCATGCCGCCGAAGCGCTGCGCGCGATGCATTCATTGAGGCTGCTCACTTTGCTGTTGCCGGAACTGAAGCCGATCGATTCATTGGTTGTCCGGGATTATTACCATCGCTTCACGGTGGACGAGCACTCGATCCTCGCTATTGAAAGCTTGCACCGCTTAAATCAATCGAAATCGGAATGGGACAAGCGTTATGCGGAACTGCTGGGCGAACTCGAAGATCCCGAATTGCTCTACCTCGCCTTGTTATTGCACGACACGGGCAAAGGAGTAACTGGCAGTAATCACGTGGAGGCGAGCCTGGATATCGCCAGCCACTGCCTCGACCGGCTGGATGTGGAGCCCGACGAACGTGCGGTAGTGCTCTTTCTGATCGGCAGCCATCTGGAAATGTCAGCTCACCTGCGGCGCGACATTTTTAATCCGGAGACTGTGGCCGCTTTCGCCGAGAAAATAGGCACACAAGAGCGCCTGAAAATGTTGTGCCTGCTGACTTATGCGGACATCAAAGCGGTGAATCCAGAGGCACTCACGCCCTGGAAGGCGGAAAGTGTGTGGCAACTGTACATTGGCGCGGCAAACTACCTGAACCGAAGCGCCGACCATCGCGTCCACGGCGACGTGGGCCAGGAAAAACTTGCTCGCCTGCGCAGCCTGGCTCCTGTGACTGGCGCGAAGTTCAGGGATTTTGTGGAGGGATTTCCGCAGAGATATCTGCTGGTTCATAGCGCCGAAGAAGTGATGAACCATATGGAAATGGCGGAGCAGTTTGGCCGCGATCCGGTGCAGGTAGACCTCAAAAGGGGTCGCCACTGGTATGAACTTACCTTGGTCACAAAGGACCGGCCGTCATTGTTCGCTACTTTGACGGGAGTCCTGGCCGCGTGGGGCATGAACATCGTAAAGGCGAATGCTTTTTCGAACCAGGCGGGAATTGTGGTGGACTCACTCTATTTCACGGACCGCTTTCGTACTCTGGAACTCAATCTGTCTGAGTGGGACCGGTTCAAGAAAAGCATCGCCGCGGTTTTGGCAGGCGAAGCCGACCTTGATCGCATGCTGCGCGATCGCCAGCGCAGCGAAAAGCAGGCTAAAGCCAAAGTGGTGGTCGAAACCCGAATTGATTTTGATGATGAGTGTTCCTCGACCAGTACCCTGTTGCAGGTAATTGCGCAAGACCGGCCGAGGTTGTTGCACCGCGTGAGTTCGTGCCTCTCGCGGCAGCATTGCAATATCGAAATCGCATTGATCGATACCGAGGGACAAATGGCGATCGATACTTTCTATCTGACCTCGGCAAGCAAAAAGCTGCCGCTGGCCCTTCAACAAAAAGTGGAGAAAGCCCTTCTCGATGAGTTGAAAGGATTAGATCTCGCGTAACCATGCCACGACAGGCTGGCCGAGTTCAAACGCCACCGCTTTGTTAAGCGCCCGCCTCCGGAGGATTCGTTAACGGCTGGATAATGTGGAGCCCGCACTCAGTCTTAGAAGACCCAGACCACCGTCCGGCCCGCGGGTCTTCTCCCGGACGCACGGCGCGCGTGCAATGTGTGCAACCGATGCTCGGATAATCGCGGTCGTGGAGAGCATTGTAAGGTGTATCGTGCTCGCGGATATATTGCCATACTTGCTTCGAACTCCAGTCCGCGATCGGGTTGATTTTTATCAGCCCAAATTTTTCGTCCCATTCAATTTTTCCGGCGCTCGAACGGGCCGAAGTCTGATCGCGACGGATGCTCGTAATCCACGCCGACAATTCACCCAGCTTACGGCGTAACGGCTCGACCTTCCTCATATTGCAGCATTGATCTGCATTACGCTGCCACAGCGCTGGGCCATGAGCGCGCTCCTGTTCTTCCGGAGAGAGCAACGGATAAACCCGTTCAATCGCAACACCGTATCTTTGCTCCACTTGGTCCATCAGATTGTAAGTCTCGGGAAAAAGAAACTCAGTGTCGATAGTAAAGAGGCGGAAATTCTTGCGAACCCGTGAAGCAATGTCGATGAGGACCATGCCTTCTGCGCCGAATGCGGAAGAGATCGCCACGGCGTTGCCAAAGGTTTCGAAGGCCCAGCCGAGAACCTGCTGTGGCGTCCAGCGCTCGGCCGCGGCTTGCAATTGTCCAATTCTGTCTTTCATGCCAACTGCTCCTCCTGGGGGACTCCGTTCGCCGGAATCTGGAAATGCGCCGAGAAACTTTCCGCTACGTGATCGGCAAACTTCACCACCTCGCCAACCACCAGCAGGGTCGGAGCTGCAAGCCTCGGTGACTGATGGAGATTAGAAATCGTGGTAAGGTGCACCCGCTGATGAGGCGTTGTGGCCCGGGAAATAATCGCGCAAGGGGTCTCATCTGCAAAGCCAGACGCCGTAAGTCTGCCGGCCATTCCCGCATAATCGTGACCCGGCATGTAGACGACGAGCGTCGATTCAGACGCGGCGAACTGACTCCATTCCGCGTCGGAATTCTCGGAGGCACGATGACCAGCCGACAGTACAATCGTTGACGATGTTCGCCGATGCGTAAGCGGAATTCCAGCCGCGGCCGCGGCCCCAAGAGCTGAAGTAATGCCGGGAACAATTTCGTAAGGAATGTCCGCTCTGCGCAGCGCTTCCATCTCCTCCCCGGCACGTCCGAAAATGAGTGGGTCGCCGCTCTTCAACCGCACCACCTTCAGGCCCGAAGCAGCGAGAGCCACCATCAGGAAATTAATTTCCTCTTGCCTCATGGTCTTTGTTCCGCAACGCTTGCCCACGTTCTGGACTCGAGCGGTGGAGGGAATTAGCTGCAATATTTCAGGCGCCACAAGGTCGTCGTGAAGCACAACGTCCGCGGCCTGTAGAAGCCGCAGAGCTTTCACGGTGAGCAGTTCGGGATCACCCGGCCCTGCGCCCACTAAAAAAACTTTGCCGTTCATACGGTTACTCTCCTGTCATCCTTCGAAACTTCCTTAGCGAATTGGTTCGCG
>JBAVUV010001123.1:0-4652 GCA_049696955.1 Candidatus Sulfotelmatobacter sp.
GAAGAGTATCTTGCCGTGCGCGATCAGCAGAAAACCGAATCTCAAATGCGCAAGGATCGAGAGTTGGAGCGGCATCAAAGCGACTGGGCCGCGCGCGTTGAATTGAATGGAAAAGTGAGTGGAGTATTCACGGATTATCACTATTACGGGACTGGCGACATCGGGGGAACGCCGAACGAAGAATCGGTGAAGCGTCTGGAAGCCATCATCACAGGAGGCAAAGCCGGCTTGCCACCGGACGTCGACCCGTACTTTTCCCGCTTCTCGCATGAGCAGGGAACCCCGGTGAAGTTGGGCGGAGGGCCGGTGCATGTGATTTCCGCAAATGCCGAGCAGATGTTTCTCGACATCACTCCCGCCGAGGCCGCCGCACTTCCGCGCTATACGGGCGAGATGGAATTGACCAATCATTCCGCTGGATCGCTGACCTCCGAGGCCTACCAGAAGCGCTGGTTGCGAAAAGAAGAATTGCTGGCTGACGCGGCGGAGAAATCGTCTATTGCGGCGGAGTGGCTGGGAGCGCGGCCTTATCCTCTGCAGCGGTTGAACGATGGCTGGACGCTTCAGATGGGTGGGCATTTTCACGATATCGCCGCCGGAACCGCGACTCCTAAGGCGTACGAGTTCGCATGGAACGACGATGTGATCGCGATGAACTTGTTCGCCGGTGTACTTACAGATGCTACCGAAGGCGTTGCCGCGGCATTAAACACTGAAACCAAAGGCGTGCCGATTGTTGTCTTCAACCCATTGAACATTGCTCGCGAGGATTTGGTGAAAGCGAGCGTTAGCTTTCCCGGCGGCGAAGCGAAATCTGTACATGTGATCGGGCCGGATGGGAAGGATGTTCCGGCGCAGATTTCAAATGGCAAAGTAATTTTCGTTGCGAAAGCGCCTTCTGTTGGGTATGCCGTTTACGATGTGCAGCCCGGTTCGGGCGCGGGCAGCGCCGCGATGCTGCATGTATCTGAGAACTCGCTTGAGAACCAGTATTACCGAGTGAGATTAAACGCGGATGGTGACGTCGCCAGTATTTTCGACAAATCGATCGGCAAGGAATTACTAGCCGCTCCGGCGCGACTGGCAATTTCCTACGACAATCCCGAGCACTGGCCGGCCTGGAACATGGACTGGGATCAGGAGCAGGCTGCCCCGAAAGAGTATGTAAGCGGTCCGGCGAGGATTCGAGTGGTCGAGAATGGCCCGGCACGTGTGACAGTGGAGATTTCGCGAGAGACTGCCGGCTCGAAATTCGTTCAGACTATCAGCTTATCGGCTGGCGATGCGGGCAAGCGCGTGGAGTTTGCGAATGTAATTGACTGGAGTACGAAAGAGTCGAATCTGAAGGCAACTTTCCCGCTTACCGCTTCGAATGAGATGGCCACCTATAACTGGGACATTGGCACGATCAAGCGGCCGAGTGCGGAGCCGAAAAAGTTCGAGGTGCCGTCCCATCAGTGGATCGATCTGACGGATACGAGCGGCGAGTTTGGCGCGACCATTCTGACCGATTGCAAGAATGGATCGGATAAGCCGAACGATCACACGATTCGACTGACATTGATCCGGACGCCCGGAGTTCGCGGAGGATACGCGGATCAAGCCACGCAAGATATTGGACATCACGAGTTTGTTTACGGCATTGCTGGACATGCAGGCGACTGGCGCGACGGTCAAACTGACTGGCAGGCGCAGCGATTGAACGATCCACTGATTGGCTTCGAAACTGCGAAGCATTCGGGCACGATGGGGCGGCAGTTTTCTTTGTTGAAGGTGAGCAATCCGCGGATTAGAGTCCTGGCCGTGAAGAAAGCGGAACTGAGCGACGAAGTCGTCGTAAGGCTGGTGGAACTCGATGGCAAACCACAGTCTGATGTTCGTGTCTCCTTCGACGCGCCGATCACAGCGGCGCGAGAAGTCAATGGGCAGGAACAGCCGATTGGGGCGGCGGTGGTAAAGGCGGGCGTTCTGATTACCTCTTTTTCCGCGTATCAGCCGCGAACGTTCGCGGTGAGGGTCGCCGCGCCCAAGAACAAAATTGCGGCGGTGCATTCGGCTGCTGTGCCGCTCAAATACGATCTCGCAACTGCCAGCAATGACGGCGCTAAGTCCACGGAGGGGTTTGACGGCAAGGGCGCTGCGCTGCCGGCAGAGATGCTGCCCGCGCAGATCACATTCAACGATGTGAAATTTCAACTCGCTCCCGCACATACGGGCACGCCAAACGCACTTGTAGCGAAGGGCCAGACCATCGACCTGCCGGCGGGCCACTACAATCGCGTCTACATTTTGGCGGCCTCGGCCGATAGCGATCAGAATGCCGCATTCGAGGTTGGCGGCAAGAAGGTTGAACTAAATATTCAGGACTGGGGCGGATTCATCGGCCAATGGGATGACCGGCAGTGGAGTTCGAAAGATACCTCGCACGACGATTATGGCGAGATGACTGGCATCAAGCCGGGCTATATCAAACGCGCCAGCGTGGCGTGGTATTGCTCGCACCATCACAATGCGGTGGGTGAGAATGTGGCTTACCGGTACTCTTACTTGTTCGCGTATCCGATCGATATGCCGGACGGTACGAAAAGCATCAAGCTGCCCGACAACGACAAGATTCGGATTCTCGCGATCTCGGTGTCGGAAGAAAATCCGGATGTGAAGCCGGTGCAGCCACTCTATGACGTGCTTCCTCCTGTGTGGGAGACAGCGCTTAGTCGCCAATGATGCATCGATCAACGCTGGGATGTAAGCTTCATGGCCGCGATTGCTGTATTCTTCGGTCAATGCGAAGATTTTTTATCTGGGGCCTGTTATGCGTGACTGCATTCGCGCAGAGCGCCCCTTCCAGGCCGGGCAGTGTGCGAAAGTCGAGTGGTTCCTCCCTCCCGGTTCCTCATTTTGAAGATATCGGCGCTCAATCCGGTTTGACCGTCTCCCACATCTCTTCGCCTCAGGCGCGATACATCATCGAATCGGTGAGCGGCGGTGTAGGGCTGATCGATTGCGATAACGACGGCAAGCTGGACATCATCACAGTGAATGGTTCGAGCGTGGATCGCTACCGGCAGCAAGGTGGCGATCCCATGATCACGCTTTACCATCAGGACGCAGACCTTAAATTCACCGACATCACAAAACAGGCTGGACTCACGCGCAAAGGCTGGGGAATGGGCGTGGCGGTCGCTGACTATGACAACGACGGGCTTCCGGATATCTATGTTACCGGCTACGGGGGAAATGTTCTTTACCACAATTTAGGAAACTGCAAGTTCGAAGATGTCACGGAGAAGGCTGGGGTCGGCAGCGGAGAATTGAGCCTGGGCGCGGCATGGGGAGATTACGACCGCGACGGCAACGTGGATTTATTTGTATCGCGCTATGTTCACGTCGACATGAACAAACTTCCTGAGTTAGGCAGCAATGAAAAGTTCTGCCGGTTCCGTGGCGTGCTGGTTCAATGTGGGCCCTGGGGATTGCAGGGGGAGACTGATCTGCTCTTCCATAATCGTGGCGATGGCACGTTTGAAGAAGTTTCTAAAAGGGCGGGAGTCGACAATCCGCATCATTATTACGGGATGGGCGTCGAGTGGGCCGACTACGACAACGATGGCTGGCCGGACTTATACGTAGCCGATGATGCAGGGCCGAATAATCTGTACCGCAATAAGGGCGACGGAACTTTTGAGGAAGTCGGGCTGATGCTGGGAGCTGACCTGAACGGAGACGGGCAGGAATTCGGCTCCATGGGCGTCGACATGGGAGATTACGATCATGATGGACGGCTCGATCTCATGGTGACCGAATTCGTAGATCAGTCGGACACGTTGTACCACAATATGAAAGACGGTTTCGAGGACGTCAGTGGAAACTCGCACATCGCGCAGCCGAGCCATCCTTACGTGGGTTGGGGAACTGGATTCTTCGACATGGATAATAGCGGCTGGCTGGATATCTTTGTGGCCAATGGTCACGTCTATCCGCAAGTCGATGCGATTCCGGACGCTGCGCATTTTCGCCAACCCATACTGCTGTTCCGCAACAATCGGGATGGAACGTTTGATGAAGTGGCGTCGGCAACCGGACTGAATAGCGGTCCGATGCAATCGAGGCGGGGAGCTGCGTTTGGAGACATCAACAACGACGGCTGTGTCGACATTGTCACTCTAAATTGGGGACAGCCACCATCACTGTTTTTGAATCATTGCCAGAATGGAAATCACCGCGTGCTGTTCAAGCTGCTGGGAACCAAGAGCAACCGGCTCGCGATTGGCGCGCGGGTTACGGTAAGGACTGGTGCTGTTAAGCAATTCAGCGAAGTGAAGGGTGGCAGCAGTTACCTCTCGCAGAACGATCTTCGCCAACATTTCGGACTGGGAAACAATAAGAACATGGATGAAGTCACGGTTCGCTGGCCGAGTGGACAGACTGAAACTTTTAAGAATGTTCCAGCCGACTTTATCTTTACGATTGTCGAGGGGGAAGGCATCCAGGCGAAGGTCCCGCTTCCGGCTGTGGATTCAAGTGCACCGTCTGCGGAGGCGCCGGAACGCAGCGCTACAATCGGCGGCGCAAAAGTCGCTCGTCCTTAGAGTGCATCAGTCTGTCCGGTGCAGTTCGCGAGGAAAAACATGAAAAAACGAATCGGGCATGAT
>JBAVUV010001124.1:0-1559 GCA_049696955.1 Candidatus Sulfotelmatobacter sp.
AAGTGTCTGGTACCGATTCAGGGCAAACCTCTGCTCGACATCTGGCTCGATCTCTGCGCACGTTCGGGGATCACCGAAGTCCTGATCAACCTGCATGCTCATGCGCGACTGGTCGAGGACCACCTCAAAGGGAAATATTCTCCCGTGAGCGTGCGGGTTGCCCACGAAGACCAGTTGCTCGGCTCGGCGGGAACTATCGCGGCCAATCGCGAGTGGGTAAACTCCGACCTGGCATTCTGGATTTTTTATTCCGACGTCCTCACGAACACGAATTTGAGACGCATGACCGAGTTCCATTTCCTGCACGGAGCGGTCGCAACGGTCGGCCTCTACCAAGTGCCCGACCCTTCGCGGTGCGGAGTTACGCTCACAGACAGCTCAGGGGTCATCACCAGTTTCGAAGAAAAGCCGGAAAATCCGCGCAGCAACTGGGTCTTTTCCGGACTTTTGCTGGCATCTCCTATGCTGCTTGATTTCATTCCACCCATCGTTCCCGCCGATATTGCGTTTGATGTCTTGCCTCGACTGCTCGGCAAATTGCAGGCCTACCACATTAACGACTACGTACTCGATATCGGTACGGTGCCGAACTATCAGAGGGCGCAGAGTACATGGCCCGGCATTGGCAGGCTTTCTGCTCGTGCTCTATCCGACCCGGCCGCATCCTCTTCGCCACAAAGCGCTCCGCTGCATGCCTTAAACGCTTCATCGGGAAAAACGTCGTGAAGGCCACATCACTCCGAGGAGTCATCTTCGACATGGACGGCGTTCTTGTTGACAGTCACGCAGCACATCGCGCAGCGTGGCGCCAGTTTTTCCAGACTGTGGGGCGGGACGTATCTGAGTTTGAGCTGGATTTCATTTTGGATGGGCGCAAACGCAGCGATATTCTGCGGCATTTTCTCGGCAACTGCCCGGATTCGGAACTTCAGGAATTTGGACGGCGGAAAGATAGCATCTTCAGGAAAATTCGCCTGGAGGCGTCCCCGGTTCCCGGCGTCGTGCCCATGGTCCGCGAGTTGCATCGCAATGGTACCGCGCTCGCGGTCGCGACCTGCGCCAGTCGCGAGCGAGCCGTCGCAACCTTGACGGAGCTCGGATTAATCGATTGCTTTCCCGTCATCGTGGCGGGAGAAGACGTAGTTCTCGGCAAGCCCGACGCCGCGATTTACCGATTGGCCTGCACCCGCATTGCAATCGAACCTGCGAGCTTGCTGGCGGTAGAAGATGCCATCTCAGGTATTCGTTCCGCCGTAGCTGCCGGCTTGCGGTGCATTGGAGTTGCCTTGCATGAGACCCGCGAAGGCCTGACCGGCGCGGGCGCGATTCACGTGCTGCGCGATTTCGAATCGGTTTCTGCGCATGATCTGGAATGCATCTTTGCCGGTCACGATTCCGGAAAGCTGGACGCGGCCGCAGCCGGTGGCTAAAGGCTTAGGCCTTCGTTGCGGCACAGTTCCACAATCGCGAGCCGATCCGGCGCCCGCAGCTTTCGCAGAATGCGGTGTACATGATTCTTCACGGTCTGTTCAGAAAGATTGAGGCGGCTCGCCATTTCC
>JBAVUV010001125.1:0-6290 GCA_049696955.1 Candidatus Sulfotelmatobacter sp.
GCCCGCCGCAGGAGGCGGGTGACTTCGGCGTTGTTGCGAACCTGGGCCCAGGTAAGGGCGGTGTAGCCGTTGCGGCTGCGGAGGTTTACGTTTGCGCCCGCCGCGATAAGCGCTTTCACGACATCCGGATTTGCCTTGATGTTTTGACAGGCAAGAATCAGGGCAGATTGTCCGCCCTGGTCGAGTGAGTTGATGCCAGTGTCGGTGCCCGCCGCCAGCAATTGTTTTACGGTTTTCAGGTCTTCCGCCACCGCGGCGCGCATTAACGGGGTTTGGTCGGGATCTTCGAGAGTTTCGCCTCCGCTTCCCAGAGCAACGGGCCAGGCGATGGGAATGATTCTGGCGACTTTGACGTTGATGTCGCCGTTCATCTTGGGCCAGTCGTTCATCTTGAAGTATCCGCGCAGCAGGGGCTGAAGCTGGATTTCAACCATCCATAGCAAGGCCGAATTTTCTATCGGACGCCAGGTTGCGGAGGCTTCGTCCCAAGCCTGTAGACGGAAAACGCTGAATCCGTCGGCGGTATCCCATTCAAAGTGCGCGTCCAGATCGCGAACGAAGCCGGAAGGGCTGATCCAAATCAAACCGCAGCACAGAAGCAGAGCGATGAGCGCGTAGGGCCAGGATCGGCGTCCAACCAGGCGCGAGACAATCACGCCTAAAGATGCCAGCAGGGCCAGGGCTGCGATCAGGAGGCCGGCCGCGGTGAGGATTTCGGCGGCCGCATTCCACCAGTGCACCCGCCAGTCGAGAAATCCGGCTTCGTCAAAATGCCAGAAGGGATTGAGATAAAGAAGAGTGAGACCTCCGGCAAAAAGCACGGCTCCAGTTTCCAATCCGGTAAGGGCCCAACTGGCGCGACGAATGTGGAGGGCGGTTGGATTGGGCTTAGGTGGACTTAGCGTCGGTGGATTCAGCGTCGGTGGATTCAGCATGAATACCTGCCAGAGAAGAGAGTATAGACACTAGGCGGGAGATCGGAAACCAAAACTAAGGCCTAACCCGTGCAGAAAACGATACGTGCCGAGGCTCTGAAACCTTAAGCGGCGGCTTTGCGCCTACCTGAAAAGTCAGGTTTTTGCTTGGCGGGACTGATCTTCTCTGGTATTGTGTTGCGGCCAAATGAACGCCGTGCGAGATGGGGGTCACATGGAAACTGCGATTGGGGTGTTTGCATCCAGGGATCACGCCGAAGAAGCAGCGAAGGAGTTGTTGGGACTCGGTCTGCCGGAAGAATCCATAGTCTTCCTGACGCGTTCCGAAGCCGACGCCAAGACGGTTGCCAAACAACTGGGTACTTACGTGGGAGGATTTGCGGGAGGAGCTGCCGGAATGTCAGCAGGTGTGATTGCGGCCACACTGCTGGTGCCCGGTGTCGGACCGGTATTTGCACTTGGTTTTGGTGCCGCAGCGTTGCTGGGATTGACGGGTGCTGGAGCGGGCAGAGCTATTGGTTCACACGTCCCCAGGGATGGTTCCGACATCCCTCAACCCACACCGGATGAAAAATGTTCTGAAGATGTGGGTTTCTTTCGCGAGGTTTTGAAGGAGGGCCGCTCGCTGATTGTGGTTCGCACTGAATCGCAGGAGTTGGCGAGTTCGGCGTGTGCCGTGCTTGATCGGCTGGGAATCGGCATGAAGAACCGAACGCCCGTGAAGATGGAAACCACCATCCGACAAGTCGGGGATGTTGCTGTTCTGGATATCTCTGGAAGGATCACGCTGGGCGAGGGAAATGTGATGCTTCGTGAAATCGTTCGTGATCTGACCGAGAAAGGCAGCAAGAAGATCATTCTGAATCTAGGCGAAGTTCAATACATAGACAGCTCGGGAGTCGGCGAACTGGTTAAGGCCCATACGACGGTACGAAATAAGGGCGGCCAGCTTAAGCTGGTCAACCTGAATCAGAGGGTAAGTCATCTTCTGGAGATGACAAGGCTGGTTGCTGTATTTGATATTGCACCGGACGAAGCCACCGCGGTCGGCTCTTTGCAAACTGCCGCGTGAGATCAGATTACTTCTAGCGGGCGGTCATTGCGCTGCTCCGCCCGCAACTTTTGCCTGCAATGCCGGGTCTCTCTGGCTGAGAAGTCGCCCAGCTCCTTCCGCGTCGACAGGCTGCGAAAAGAAATAACCCTGGCCCAAGTCACAGCCTAGCTCGCACAAGCGCTCCCAATGTTTTGCGCTCTCGATTCCTTCTGCGATTATCTTCAATTTTAACTTGTGGCCTAGAAGGACGATCAGCTCCACCATTTCAGTGGTTCCCCGGTCGGCCAGCATACCAGTAATCAGCGAGCGGTCGATCTTCAGGGCTTCGACGGGAAACAGGCGCAATCCGCTTAAGGAAGAGTTTCCAGTTCCAAAGTCATCGAGGATGACACCGACGCCGAGCTGCTTTAAAAAAGAGAGGACCTTGACGGTGAGTTTTGGATCGGTGGCGGCAACAGTTTCTGTCATCTCGAGTTGCAGGCGCGAGGGTGCGACCCCGGCTTCGCGGATGGCTGCCTGCAGTTCGGGGATGAAGCGGGCGTCAGCAAGCTGTTTGGCCGAGAGGTTGACGCTGATGCTGACGGAGATGGCGGGATGCCGATTTTTCCAGGTATGCAGCTGTTTGCAGGCTTCGACGATGAGCCAGTGGCCGAGGGCATAGAGCAAGCCGGAATCCTCGGCGGCTGCGATGAAATGGTGCGGCGAAATCAGACCTTCGTCGGGATGCTGCCAGCGCAGGAAAGCTTCGAATCCGATGATCTCCCGGCTCGCAAGTTGAACGATGGGCTGGAAGTGGACGCGGAACTGGTCCTGGGCAATGGCTTGTCGTAACTCGGCTTCGAGTTTCATGCGGTTGACGGCGCGGTTGTGCATGGCTTCGTCAAAAACTTCGCAGCGTGATCCTCCGAGGGACTTGGCGCGGCGCATGGCAACGTCGGCGTCCTGGAGCAGATCTTCGGCTCGATCATGGGTGATGGCGCTGATTGCAATTCCCACGCTGGCTGAGGGGTGTATTTCGCGGCCTTCTATCAGCAGCGGTTTAGCCACTGTTAACAGAATGCGTTGCGCGACGCGCATGGCGTCGCTGGGATCGGTGATGCCTTCGAGCAGAATGGTGAATTCATCTCCGCCAAGCCGGGAGAGAGCAGCGTTTCTGGCGGCGAGTTGATTCTGTGGGCGCGCCTCAGTATCTTCGTCGCGAAGTGCGGCTGCGATACGATGGCCAGCTTCAACCAGGATCTGATCACCGGCGGCGGGGCCCATGGTGTTATTGAAAAGCTTAAAGCCATCGAGATCAACGAACAGGATGGCGTACTGGTCCTGGGGATTGCGCTGGGCGCGCTCGAAGAGCTGCTCCAGGCGATCAAGAAAGAGACGCCGGTTGGGTAATCCAGTCAGGCCATCGTGAAAGGAGTTGTGCTCGGCCTGTTGTTCGGCCCGCTTGCGGTCGGTGATGTCGCGATTCACGATCACGAGTTTGGCAACCTCACCCTTGGCATTGCGGATCGTGCCGGCGATGGATTCGAGAATCCGCCAGCTGCCATCTTTGTGGCGAATGCGGTATTCAAGTTTTTTCCCGATTCCGGTACTACGGGCTTCGCGCGCCGCTTCCAATACCTTAAAACGATCATCGGGATGAATTTGATCGAAGGATGAAGTCTCTCCCAGTTCGGCTGGGGAATAACCGAGGACGCGGCGGTAGGCGGGGCTGTTGTAGAGCCGGTTGCCTTTCACATCCACCAAGGCAATCATGTCGGCGGCGTTCTCGGTAACGATCTGAAATAATTCTTCCCGTTTCTTCGATTCGCGGTGAATCCGGTAGATGCGGATTTCCTCATAGATCGCGAGCAGGATCAATGTGCCAAGAGCAATCCACTGCCAATGGTCGCTCATTTTGATTTAGGTGAGAAAGAGGGCATGCAAGGAGAATATCGGCAGATCCCGGCAGAAAGTTAATCCCTTTGGACCATCCCGTACTTTGGTGCGGCAAAAGCGCATAGATGGGTTCCGCTGGACCCAGGCACTCTGCCGATTGACCGTCCGCTGAAAGTTGTATAAACTTTTGCGCATTCGTTCGGATTGATTTGGCATGATTCTTCCTCCCAATCTGTGGTGAGGGAAGATGCTGACTTGATCCAGCCGGCTTGAGCCCGTTCGGGGTTCGCCGGGGTGTCTAACTTGCTCATTCTCCCGTTTTCATCACCTTAACCCAAAAGTCTTTGCAAGGTTTCATCAGCAAAATTTACAGGAGGTCTTATGGCAACGAGTAAAGTAGTACCCATGAAGATGACGCAGATGAAGGCGGCACAAGTCCCCCAACCCGGCGCCGATTTCGAAATCGTCGAGCGCGAAATTCCCAAGCCGGGTGCAGGACAGGTGCGCATCAAAGTGCAGGCCTGTGGTGTTTGCCACAGTGACGTGCTCACGAAAGAAGGCGTGTGGCCCGGGATTCAGTATCCCCGCGTTCCAGGGCATGAAGTGGCGGGTATTGTCGATGAACTAGGTACCGGCGTCTCCGCGTGGAAGCAGGGACAGCGAGTTGGCGTGGGCTGGCATGGCGGCCAGGACAACACATGTCGCGAATGCCGGCGCGGAGATTTTCGCAATTGCCGGAATCTGAAAATTTGCGGCATCAGCTATGACGGCGGATACCAGCAATACATGGTTGCTCCCGTGGAAGCGCTGGTGGCGATACCGGAGACTCTCAGTGATGTCGACGCAGCGCCGCTGCTATGCGCCGGCGTTACCACGTACAACGCGCTGCGCCACAGTGGTGCGCTTCCTGGTGATTTGGTTGCGGTGCTGGGTATCGGCGGTCTCGGTCACCTGGGAATTCAGTTCGCGAACAAGTTTGGTTATAAGGTCGCGGCGATCGGGCGCGGGTCCGAAAATGCTGCGCTCGCAAAGAAACTCGGAGCGAGCCTGTACATCGACAGCCAGTCGACCAAGGCGGCCGAAGAATTACAAAAGCTAGGCGGAGCGCGAGTCATTCTGGCGACGGCTCCTAGTTCGAAGGCGATGTCTGAGCTGATCGACGGGCTGGGCCCGAACGGCGAGCTCATGGTGATTGGTGCCTCATCCGATCCCATTGAGGTCACGCCGCTGCAACTCATCAATGGAAGCAGAACGATTCAAGGCTGGGCCTCCGGAACACCAGCCGATTCCGAAGACACACTGAACTTCGCCGAAATAAGCGGCGTGCGTCCCATGATTGAAACCTATCCGCTCGAAAAGGCGGCCGAAGCTTACGCGCGCATGGTGAGCGGCAAGGCGGAGTTCCGCGTCGTTCTGACGATGTGAAGTTGACGCAACAACGTCTTCCGCGCGACAACTCGCGCCGCTTCGTCCTAAAGGAGATCAAAATGCCGGTAACTCTTACGCAGGTTCAGGATATTTTCAAGAATCTCGAAACAGAGAATGAGGATACGTTCTTTAGCCACGTGTCCGACGACGTCGACTGGATCGTCGAGGGTACTCATCCCCTGGCTGGTCACTACCACAGCAAGGCGGATTTTCTCGCCCACACTTTCAAAAAGCTGGCGAAAGTCTTGCCGCAAGGTACTCAGCTTCACGTGGAGCATGCGCTGATGACCGGAGACTGGGCAGTTGTTGAACTGCATTCTCTTGCGACCGCGAAGAATGGCCTGCGGTTCGACAACCGGTACTGTTGGGTGTGCCGGTTCACCGGTGACAAGATCGTTGAAGTCCGGGCGTATCTTGATTCCGCTCTGGTGGCCCGACTTTTCCGGGAGAACCCGATTGCCGAGGCGGCCTGAGCGTTTGGAACCAGGAAATAATTAAAGAGGGCGGCTGTCTCTGTCTCGGACATCCCTGACAATTTGGTGGGGAGCCATGAAACTTGTAGCACTCGCAAGGAACTCTGCGGCGCTCCTATTAATCGGACTGGGTAGCGGCCATCTCGAAGGCCAAGAAAGGATGAAGATGCCGACGTCGGAACCAGTTTTTTATCGCACAGTGAAGGTTGACGGACTGTCAATTTTTTATCGGGAAGCGGGACCGAAAGACGCGCCGACAATTCTTCTGCTCCACGGACTTCCTTCTTCCTCGCGGATGTTCGAGCCGCTATTTTATCGGCTTGCAGATCGCTATCACCTGGTCGCGCCCGATTATCCGGGCTTCGGCCACAGCGATTGGCCCGATCCGAAAACATTTGCATACACATTCGATCATTTCGCCGACCTCATGAATCATTTCACCGAGGCGCTTGGCCTCTCGCGCTTCACGCTTTACATGCAGGATTATGGCGGTCCTGTGGGATTCAGCATGGCATTGCTCCACCC
>JBAVUV010001126.1:0-11475 GCA_049696955.1 Candidatus Sulfotelmatobacter sp.
CTCTCGCTCACTCGCTGAACGCACAGCTCGGCAATGTCGGCAAGACCGTTTTCTACACCGAACCCGTCGATGCCAACCCTGTTAATCAAACAGGTTCCCTAAAGGATTTAGCCGCCGACATCAATGCGGGGAAAGTGGATCTGCTGATCATTCTCGGTGGCAATCCAGCATACGACGCGCCCGTGGATTTAGAATTCGTCAGACTCCTCAAGAGCGACAAGGCTCCGTTACGAGTGCATCTCGGACTCTATCAAGACGAGACCGCAGAACTCTGTCAGTGGCACATCAATCAGACGCACGAGCTTGAATCCTGGGGCGACGCCCGCGCTTACGACGGAACCGTCGGCATTATTCAGCCGCTGATTGCACCTCTCTATCAAGGTAAGAGTGCTGTCGAATTTGTTGCACTACTTTCGGGTCAGGCCGACGCGGCAGGTTACGAACTGGTCCGTGCTTACTGGCAGAAGCAGCACACCGGCGCGGACTTTGAAGCTTACTGGCGCAAATCGCTGCACGACGGCTGGATTGAGGGAACTACCTTCGCTCCAAAATCATTGACGGCGAAGTCGGCGAGTTTACCGGCCGCAAATTCGACGGATGCAAACAGCATCGAGCTCAACATCCGCCGCGATCCCTCGATCTACGATGGCCAATTCTCCAACAACGGATGGCTCCAGGAATTGCCCAAGCCGATGACCAAACTAACTTGGGACAATGCCATCCTGATGGGCCCCAAGATGGCGGATCGGCTGCAGGTCAAGAGCATCGACATGGTCGAACTTGAGCTGAATGGAAAGAAAGTCACGGGACCGGTTTGGGTTCTGGTGGGGCATCTGGACGATTCCGTCACCGTGACGCTCGGCTATGGCCGTCGCCGAGCCGGCCGTGTGGGAACGGCCCAGGGTTTCGATGCATATCCTCTGCGCACCAGCGCCGCTCCATGGTCTGCGACTGGTCTGCAGATTCGAAAAACTGGCGAAAAATACGTGCTCGCTTCGACGCAGGGCTACCAGTGGATGGATACGCCCAACGGCGATCATCGTCCGCTGGTCCGCGAAACCGCGTTGGAGGAATACCGCAAAGATCCCAACTTTGCGAAGGAACAAGGGGAAGAACCAGGGCCGGGACTCACGCTGTACAAGCCGTATCCATATAAAGAAGAAGCCTACGCCTGGGGCATGGCGATCGATCTGAATTCCTGCGTGGGCTGCAACAACTGCATGGTGGCGTGCGTCGCGGAAAACAACATTGCAGTCGTGGGCAAGGAGCAGTGCGCCATCGGGCGGCACATGCACTGGATCCGAATCGATACGTATTATCAGTATCCCAGCGAGGAAGCTCGCGACCGCGACAATCCGAAGGCGTTCTTTCAGCCCGTCCCTTGCCAGCAGTGCGAGGACGCGCCGTGCGAAGTGGTTTGCCCCGTGGGCGCCACGAATCACTCGAGCGAAGGCTTGAACGACATGATTTACAACCGCTGCGTGGGGACGCGCTATTGCTCGAACAATTGTCCTTACAAAGTGCGGCGGTTTAACTTTCTGCTCTATCAGGATTGGGAGACGCCGCAATACAAGCTGATGCGCAATCCTGATGTCAGCGTGCGCAGCCGCGGCGTGATGGAAAAGTGCACTTATTGCATACAGAGAATCAGCGAGCACAAAATCGATACCGAGACCGCCTCGGTCCGCGAAGGCAAGGAAATCAAAATCAAAGACGGCGAACTGCAGACGGCATGCCAGCAGTCCTGTCCAGCGAACGCGATCATATTCGGCAACATCAATGATTCCAACAGCAAAGTTTCAAAGTTAAAGGCACAATCGCGCAATTACAGCCTTCTGGGCGAACTGAATACTCGCCCGCGAACAACCTATCTGGCGGAAGTTGGCAATCCAAATCCGGAGTTGAAAGCATAGGCGACGAAGATCTTCGGCGCGCTGCAAGCGTGGGCGATGAATCAATGAACGAGCCATACAAGACGACAGTGGAAGACCAACGGGCCCCCGTTATTGAGCCGGGCTATACCTTCGCCACGGTCACGGAAAAGATCAGCGCGATCGTGCTGACTCGTCCCGCTTCGAATGGCTGGTTCCTCGGCTTCGGTGTGGCTTTCATGCTCACGATGATGATGCTCTACGCCATTGGCTACCTGTTTTTGAAAGGCATCGGAATTTGGGGAGACACCATTCCGATCGGATGGGGCTTCGCCATCGTCAACTTTGTATGGTGGATTGGAATCGGCCACGCGGGCACGCTCATCTCTGCCATTCTGCTGTTGCTGCGGCAATCCTGGCGGAATTCCATTAACCGGTTCGCCGAAGCGATGACATTGTTTGCCGTGGCTTGCGCGGGAATCTTTCCGGCGATCCACGTTGGGCGTCCGTGGCTGGCGTATTGGCTTTTTCCTTATCCCAATACCATGCGGGTGTGGCCGCAGTTCCGCAGTCCGTTGATGTGGGACGTGTTCGCGGTTTCCACCTACGCCACGGTCTCGGCGATGTTCTGGTTCATCGGTCTGATTCCCGACCTGGCTACGCTTCGCGATCGCGCCACGCATCCTGCGACGAGGCTGATTTACGGCGCGTTGTCGATGGGCTGGCGAGGATCAGCGCGGCACTGGCACCGCTATGAGACTGCGTATCTGCTTTTGGCTGGATTAGCTACTCCCCTTGTGCTCTCGGTTCACACCGTCGTGAGCTTCGATTTCGCCATCGGCATTGTCCCCGGCTGGCATACGACGATCTTTCCACCGTACTTTGTTGCAGGCGCTATCTACTCCGGCTTTGCGATGGTATTGATGCTGGCCATTCCCATCCGCAAGATTTACGGTCTCGAGGATTTCATTACCGAACGCCATCTGCAAAACTCGGCAAAGGTGATGCTGGCCACGGGATTGATCGTGGCCTACGGCTATGGCATCGAGGCCTTCATGGGCTGGTACAGCGGCGATCGCTACGACGCTTTCACCATCTGGAACCGACTGCACGGCCGCTATGCCATCGCTTACTATCTTCTGCTGGCCTGCAATATTTTTATCCCGCAAGTGTTGTGGATTCGCAAATTACGCACCAACCCAGTGGCACTCTTCATGATTTCTTTCGTAGTGCTCGTAGGCATGTGGCTGGAGCGCTTCATCATCATCGTGGTCAGCCTCAGCCGCGATTTCCTCACGTCGTCCTGGGGCATGTACTACCCCACGCGCTGGGACTGGATGACTTTCATCGGAACGCTCGGAATGTTCCTGGCGGCGATGTTCCTGTTCCTCCGTTTGTTGCCGATGATATCGATCTTTGAGATGCGCACCCTCCTGCCCGAAGCGGAGGTGAAGGAATGAAGCGCGATCCAGTCTACGGCATCATGGCGGAGTTCGATTCGGCGCAAGCGCTGATTGACGCCGCCAAGCAGACCCACCAGGCGGGCTATCAGAAGATCGACGCCTACAGCCCGTTTCCCATCGAGGGCCTGGCCGAAGAGATTGGCTTCCATCACAACCTGGTTCCTCTCGTTGTGCTGATTGGCGGCATTGTCGGCGGCCTCAGCGGCTATCTGATGCAGTGGTGGATATCAGCGGTAGATTATCCAATCAACGTTGGCGGCAAGCCTCCGCACTCGTGGCCAGCCTTCATCGTCATTACTTTCGAAATGACGATTCTTTTTGCCGCCCTCTCGGCGGTGTTGGGTATGCTCGCGCTGAACGGCTTGCCCATGCCCTATCATCCCGTGTTCAATGTGCCGCGCTTTGCACTCGCCTCGAGAGACCGCTTCTTCCTGATCGTGTTTTCTTCCGATCCCAAATATGATGCGGCGGGCACGCGCAAATTCATGGAGGATCTGGCGCCGCGCTCGATCTCGGAGGTGCCCAGCTAAATGCTGCGCCTTCGCCAAATTTCCGTCGCAGTTGCGCTGGGAGCTATTGGCTTGCTTTCCGGTTGCCGGCTCGACATGCACGTGCAGCCACGCTTGAATCCGCTGGCCAAGAGTGATTTTTTCCCCGATCAGCGCGGCGCTCGTCCGCTGGTAGATGGCACTGTGGCGCGCGGCGACTTGCGAGCCGATACGTATTTCTACACGGGGAAGGTGGGCAACAATCCCGGCGACTACATGCCGTTTCCTGTGACCAAAGAAGTTCTGGAACGCGGACGCGAGCGCTTCAACATTTATTGTGCTCCCTGTCATTCGCCTCTCGGAGATGGCAACGGCTTTATCCCTTCCCGCGGCTTCTCGGTCAAGCCTCCGTCGTATCACATCCCGCGCCTGCAGAAGGCGCCTCTGGGATATTTTTACGACGTGATGAGCAACGGCTTCGGAATCATGTCCGATTATTCTTCGCAAATTTCGCCGCGTGACCGCTGGAACATCGTGGCCTATATTCGCGCGCTGCAGTTGAGTCAAAATGCAACTATGGCCGATGTTCCCGCCGGACAAGCTGTTCCCTCGCAACCGCCGAAGTTCAGCGGGCTGGACGGTTCTGGCGCAACCTTGCCTCTTGTCGGCCCCGCTGCGAGTTCCAAGTCAGAGGACCAACCATGAGCGCCGTCACTTCACAACTCGATTTGACGCCGCCCCCGGTGGTCAAAAAAATCTCCCAGCGCTCGCTCGTCATTGGCGGCGTCTTCGCTGTGATCGCGATAGTGCTGGCATTTGTTGAGCCGGACAAGTTTTATCGCGCCTATCTTCTGGGTTTTATGTGCTGGCTGGGCGTGGCGCTCGGTTCCATGGCAATCCTCATGATCCGCCATTTGACCGGCGGCGGTTGGGGCACGGTGATTCGCCGCATTCTGGGCGCGGCCATGCGCACGCTGCCGTTGCTGGCGGTTCTGTTTATACCGATGATCATCGCGGTCGCGCAGCATCGGATTTATCCGTGGGCGATGCCGCTGGAATCGATCCAGGATTTGCACATCCTGGAGCATCTCGAAAAACATGCTTTCGTCAGGAGTTACCTTAACTTCTCGGGCTTTTTCATTCGCGCGATCATCTACTTCGCAATCTGGAACGTGCTCTCGTTTCTGCTTTCGATGTGGTCGAAGCAGACCGATCGAGCGGGCGCTCCGGACAATAGCCAGCGCTTCAAGGCGGTCGCCGGACCCGGCCTCATCCTTTACGCATTCACGATTTCGTTCGCTGCCATCGACTGGGTGATGTCCCTCGATCCAACGTGGATCTCGACGATCTTTGGTTTGATTGTTCTGATCGGGGAAGTGCTTTCGGCAATGTGCTTCGCGGTGGTCGTCGAGCGCATTCTTTTCGAGTACAAACCGATGTCGGAGCTGCTGAAGCCGAATTTCGTTCACGATCACGGCAAGTGGATGCTGACCTTCATCATGGTCTGGGCATACTTTTCCTTTTCCCAGTGGCTCATCATCTGGGCGGGTAATCTTCCCTCGGAGATCACTTTCTATCTGAAGCGAATCAATAACGGATGGGGTTTTGTGGCGCTGAGCCTGGTTTTGTTTCACTTCGCCTTTCCTTTCGCAACGCTACTCTCGCGTCCGTTCAAGCGGAATATTCGAAAGCTGGTGTGGGTCGCCGTCTTGTTGTTGTTGATGTGCTACGTCGATCTTTTTTGGATCATCGAGCCAAATTTCTCTCAGACTTTCACCGTGACTTTGGCTGACATTGTTGTCCCCATCGCCATCGGCGGAATCTGGCTTTGGTATTTCTTCCGCAACTTGGCTTCGCTTCCGCTTCTGCCGGCCTATGATCCGGATGCCTATGAAGTTCTGCAGCCGGCGCACGAGTAATAAGAGATGAACAACGAGACCTTAAAACACGGTAATCGCGAAGAACACGAGAGCTACGAGCACCAGGACCTGAAGGCAGCTGGGATTTTCTATTTTCTGTTGACTCTGGTGGTGGTGACCGTGCTGTGCATGTTCGGACTCAAGGGACTCTACGCTTTTCTCGACCACCGCGAGAGAGCGACTCAGTCTGCGGTGAATCCGCTGGTCACGAATGTTCCCGAAGATACACGGCACGTTCCTCCCGGTTATCCGCAGACCGCCTTTCCCAGCCCGAGGCTGGAGGTAGACGAGCGCGGTCAACTCAACGGGATCCGCCTGGAGCAAGACGACGCGCTCTATAGTTATGGATGGATCGACCAAAAAACTGGTGTAGTGCACATTCCAATCGAACGCGCCATGGATTTATTGGAGCAGCGTGGGCTGCCGGTTCGTCCGCAGAGCGAGACAAATGAAGGCTCTACTGCTCATGCTGGAACGAACGAGACTGGAGCGACAGCTAAGAAGGGTGAAAAGAAGTGAGCGGTAAGAAATTCAATTCGATTTCTGTTGTTTTATTATTGTTCGCTCTGCTGACGGCGTCGGCTTGGGGGCAGATCAACAGCGGCGTGATGTCGGCTCCGGCAAACACGCGGCCTCCGCGACTGGAAAATGTTGGCATTGAACAGCATTTGAACGCGCAAGTTCCCCCGGATCTCATCTTCCGCGACGAAACTGGGAAGGCCGTGAAGCTCGGTGATTACTTTGGCCACAAGCCGCTGATCCTCAATCTGGTTTACTACAACTGCACCATGCTTTGCGGGGAGGCCCTCGCCGGACTGGCCAGCGCCATGCGCCTGGTGAAGTTTGACGTGGGCAACGAGTTTGACGTTGTCACCGTAAGCTTTGATCCGCGGGAAACTCCGGAGATGGCCGCCGCCAAAAAGATTGACTACGTCAAGCGTTATGGCCGTGCTAACGCTGCCGCTGGATGGCACTTCCTCACCGGCCAGCCAGACTCGATTAATGCGCTGACCAAGACCGTTGGTTTTCAGTATCAATACGACGCCAAGAGCAATCAGTTCGCGCACGCCACGGCAATCATGGTGCTCACGCCGCAAGGCCGTATCTCGCGCTACTTCTACGGTGTGGACTTTCCGCCCAAGGATTTGCGCATGGGTCTGGTGGAGGCTTCGAAAGGCGAGATCGGCAACGCCGTCGATGCCGTGCTGCTCTATTGCTATCACTACAATCCCGAGACCGGAAAATATGGTGCCATGGTAGGCAACATACTGCGCCTGGCGGGAGCCGCGACCATTCTGCTGCTTGGTGGTTTATTTCTCGTATTGTGGCGGCTGGATCGCTCAGTAGCCACCTCGGTGAATAAGAAAGCGGCAACGAAGACAAGGTATGCTCAATAATTTCCCATTATGGCCGCAGCAGGCCTCCACGTTGGCGGCTCACGTGGATGCTCTCTACATTTTCCTGCTGATCGTGACCGGGATGATGGCTCTGCTGGTGTTTGCCTGTGTCATCTTTTTTGCGGCGCGATATCGCTATCGCCCCGGAGTTCGCGCTGAACAGATTGAAGGCTCGAACGCGCTGGAAATTACCTGGAGTGCGATTCCATTCCTCATCTTCATGGTGATCTTTGCCTGGGGCGCAGTAGTTTACTTTAAAGAGCGCACGCCACCCGCCGACGCGACCGAAGTATATGTCGTGGCGAAACAGTGGATGTGGAAAGTGGAGCACGCTGAAGGTCAGCGCGAAATTAACGAGCTGCACGTTCCCGTGGGGCGTGACGTCAAACTCATAATGACATCGCAAGATGTAATCCATAGTTTTTACATTCCTGCTTTCCGCATTAAGCAGGATGTGCTTCCGGGCCGTTACACGGTGGAATGGTTTCGTGCTACGAAGCCGGGCGTGTATCACTTGTTCTGTGCGGAATACTGCGGCACGCAGCACTCGGGCATGGTCGGCTCGATCGTCGTTCAGGAACCTGCCCAGTACGAGGCGTGGATGAATGGCGCTTCTACCGGCCCACTCTCCGCGAGCGGAGAGAAAATTTTCGCAGAACTCGGCTGTTCTACATGCCACCGCAGCGACACTCAAGGACGCGGGCCCAACCTGCAAGGAGTGTACGGTCAACCGGTTCAGTTGGAAGATGGCCGCACCGTGACGGCCGACGAAAACTATCTGCGCGAATGCATTCTAGATCCAGGCGCGAAACGCGTAAAAGGATTTCAACCGATCATGCCAACATTTCAGGGTCTGGTCAGCGAAGAACAGGTCAACGCTTTAGTTGCGTATATCAAATCGATCTCGGCGAACAAGCCGGCTGACGGTGCGAAAACCAGTTCCAGCCCCGTCTTGGTGCGACCGGGTCAGACGAAAACAGAGACTAGTGAACAGGCGCAAGCACAATCGAATGCGCAACCTAACAGAAGTCAGGTGCAATGAGTATGGCTGCAACCTCGATCACTCAACCGGTTGAACGCGAGAATTATCTGAACAAGGAGTACGGAGTGTGGTCGTGGCTCCTCACCACCGATCACAAACGCATCGCGCTTCTTTATCTCATCTCGATCACCTTCTTTTTTTTCATCGGCGGTTTTTTTGCTCTGCTCATCCGCCTCGAGTTGCTCACTCCCGCGGGCGATCTGGTGCAGGCCGATACTTACAACAAACTTTTCACCATGCATGGAATGGTCATGGTGTTTTTCTTTCTTATTCCTTCCATTCCGGCGGTGCTCGGGAATTTTCTCGTTCCGATGATGATTGGGGCCAAGGATCTCGCTTTCCCGCGCGTTAACCTCCTCAGCTGGTACCTCTACATCATCGGCGGCGTGATGATGTTGCATTGCATGCTGACGGGCGGCGTGGACACCGGCTGGACTTTCTATGCCCCGTTCAGCACCGCGTTCACGAATACAAAAATCGTTGAAGCCGGGCTGGCTATTTTTGTCGCGGGATTTTCTTCCATCCTCACGGGTTTGAACTTTGTAGTCACCATTCACCGCATGCGCGCTCCGGGTATGACGTGGTCGCGGCTGCCCTTGTTTATCTGGGCGCACTACGCCACCAGTATCATTCAGCTTTTGGGCACACCGGTTATCGCCGTCACCATCGTGCTGGTCGCTGCTGAGCGCGCTTTGCACCTCGGCATCTTCGACCCGAAACTTGGCGGCGATCCGCTGCTCTTTCAGCATCTGTTCTGGTTCTATTCCCATCCTGCGGTCTACATCATGATTTTGCCGTCGATGGGCGTAATCACCGAGATCATTGCCTGCTTCTCGCGCAAGCGTATTTTTGGTTATCACTTCGTAGCTTTTTCGTCTATCGCGATCGCGGTATTCGGATTCCTCGTCTGGGCGCATCACATGTTCGTAGCCGGAATCTCCGTTTACTCCGCGCTGGTATTCTCCTTCTTGAGCTATGCCGTAGCTCTGCCTTCCGCAATTAAGGTATTCAATTGGACGGCCACTCTCTACAAGGGCTCCATTCACTATGACGCGCCCATGCTCTATGCCTTTGGTTTTCTTGGACTCTTCACCATCGGCGGTCTCACTGGATTATTCCTGGCTGCTCTCGGCATCGATGTGCACGTCACCGATACTTATTTCGTGGTGGCGCACTTCCACTACATTATGGTCGGGGGCGCGGTGATGGGCTACCTGGGAGGAATGCATTTCTGGTGGCCTAAAATTTCTGGGCGCCTTTATCCGGAGGGCTGGGCGCGCCTGGCTGCGCTGATCGTCTTCATCGGTTTCAACCTCACATTCTTTCCGCAATTCGTGCTCGGCTACGTCGGAATGCCGCGGCGTTACTTCGATTACAGTCACATGCCGGAGTTTCAGGTATTGAACGTCCTATCGACTGCCGGAGCTACGGTGCTCGGTGTCGGTTACCTGCTGCCGATGGTTTATTTCCTGTGGTCTATGCGCTATGGCAAGCCCGCTTCCGATAATCCATGGAACGCCGCCGGACTGGAATGGAAGACCGCTTCACCGCCGCCGACCTTTAACTTTGACGAAGAACCCGTCGTGACTTGGGAAGCCTACAACTATGAGGAACTGGACGCGCCCCACAAGGAGGAGGTGACCGTTGCCCGATAACTCCTTTACCGCGGTTCACGATCACGACGGCGAAGCTCACTTGGCGCACAATCCGGCGTTGCTGCACCACTTCGCCGAGCCCCAACAACAGCGCGATGCGGCAAGCTTGGGGATGTGGGTTTTCCTCGGTACGGAAATCATGTTTTTTGGCGGCTTATTTTGCGCCTACCTGGTTTACCGGCAATGGTACTTCGGCGATTTCGGCGCAGCCAGTAAATCCATTGACGCGACGCTTGGCGCCACGAACACAGCTGTTCTGATCTGCAGTAGCTTAACCGTGGTACTCGCGGTCTGGGCCGCACAAACAGCGCGTCGAACATTACTGATCGCCATGCTGGGAATCACCATGCTCCTCGGCCTGGCGTTCCTCGGTATCAAGGCGGACGAGTACAAAGATAAATTCGAAGAGCATCATGTCCCCGGCGCCTCTTTCAGCTTCGAAAACGTCCCAATCCCTGGACATCCGGGCGAGTTCGCAAATCCGCGGCATGCGGAAATATTTTTCTCACTCTATTTCGTCATGACCGGATTGCATGCGCTGCACATGATTATCGGCCTGGGAATTTTTGCCTGGCTCTTAATCATGGCCTGGAAAGGACGCTTCACTCCGGAATGGCACACTCCGGTCGAGATTGGCGGGCTCTACTGGCACTTTGTTGACATCGTTTGGATCTATTTATTCCCATTGCTCTATCTGATCGACCGTCACCCATGAGGGTTATATCCGAGGCTTGCTTTGGCTGATCACGTGAATTCTAAACACGCAAAATCGTCGCCGCTAAAGATGTATTTCGGTATCTGGGCCACTCTGCTCATCTGCACCTACATTACTTACAAAGCCGCCTTTATCGAACTCGGCCGATTTAATTCCGCAGTCGCTTTGGGGATCGCCACGCTGAAAGCGACACTGGTTGCTCTCTTCTTTATGCACGTGTGGCATGCCAGTGAAAAGCTCACCAAGCTGGTTATCGTCGCCGCCCTGTTTTTCTTGTTTCTACTGCTTGGACTCACCATGACGGACTACGCGACTCGCCCGTGGAGCTAGACTCCGCCTGCACTTCACTTTGATCTGCGGTATACTCGCGCGGACCATTTAATTCAGTGCTCTGCACGAGGTGACCTATGGCGTTCTGCAATAAGTGTGGCGCGAGTCTTGCCCCAGGAATCCGATTCTGCAACCAGTGTGGAGCGGCGGTAATCGCTTCCTCGCCGGTGCCGAATATCTCGAGCCCCGCAACGGCTGGTTCAGCGGTTTCTGCGGGTTCAGTCCCTCCCGCGACTGCCGGGCAGGGAGGCGGCGCACTTAAAGTCATCCTCATTGTAGTTGGGGTGTTTGTGCTATTGGGGATGCTGAGCCTCGGCTCGGTCGCCTTCTTCGCATGGCGCGTAGCTCGCCACGTACACGCCCATCAGGATGGAAACAACGTGAGTGTCGAAACTCCATTCGGCAACGTTGAAACCACCAAAGATCCTGCTGATGCCGCCCGCAATCTTGGCGTGGATCTTTATCCCGGAGCGGAATTGATGAGGAATGGTTCTTCGACCGCGACTTTTGGAGGCGTTCACACCGCAACCATCAGCGCGGAGAGCAGCGATCCCGTGGATCAGGTTTTCAACTTCTACAAGGCGAAGTTTCCTAA
>JBAVUV010001127.1:0-2308 GCA_049696955.1 Candidatus Sulfotelmatobacter sp.
GCTCCAGATATCCTGGCTCTGGTAATTCGGTTCGCTTTCGTTTTTTGGTGACATGGCGCTCCTCCTGACAGCTGGTATGAGATCAGTTGTAATACTTCAAAATCGACCGCTCCATGAGCGACGCTGCGAGATAAAGGGTCAGTGCGATAAAGATGGTTACCACGGATGCAGCCAAGGCTTGATCCATGGCGAGGTCCGCTGTCGAAGTGGCGATCAGAAAGCCGAGGCCGCCGGTTTGCATGAGGAACTCAGCAATCAGCGCGGAAAGCACGCTCTGCACCGAAAGCACACGCAGTGCCACCGCCAGACTTGGAACGGCAGCCGGAAGCGCCAGAAGCGTCAAGCGATTCCAGCGTCCTGCGCCTTGCACAAAAAAATATTCTCCAGCCATGGGAGGCAATGCCTTTAGCCCTGCACTGGCAAAAACGAAACCGGGCAGAAAGCACAGAATGATGACGGTGACGAAGACGGTGCGATCGTCATAACCGAAAATCCGCGTCAGTACCGGGATCAGGCAGACTACCGGTACTGACGTCAGCAGAAGCGCCAACGGGGTCGTCAGCCCCGCGAGGATTTGCGACATCCACGCGATGATCGCTAGCAGCAGCCCGAAGACTAAACCTCCACCCATGCCGAATAGAGCGACTTCGATGGTGTGCACAGCAGGCTGAACGTAGAGGGAAGGGTTGTGCATCAGTTCGCGCGCTACTGCGAGCGGGGTGACGATCACAATTCCGTTCAGCCCGCTATGCCGGACCCACCAAGACCACGCGACCAGGAGCAGAATCACGGCCCAGGTTTCAGCAACGAAACGCTTCATTGGCTGAACCCCCACGGGCTGAACCTTCGCGCCAGTGCTTTTTCCAGTGCTGCGGCGAGCAGAAAACCGGTCAACGAGATCGCCGCGGCCATCGTCACCGCTGCCCACATGAGTCGAATCTGAAAGTTTTGCATGGCATTCAGGATTACCAATCCTAATCCCTGCGGCGCGCCGAACCACTCACCGAGAATCGCTCCGATGAAAGAAGCAGATACCGCCGCCTTCAGGCCGCCGGCAAGATGCGGCAAAGCTGACGGCAATTCAAGATGAACCAGCCGCTTCCACCGGCTGGCGCCGAATGCCGTCATCACGTCCCGTAGTGTTGGAGACGCGGCGGCCATACCGGACGAAGCCGCTACATAAAGAAGAAAGAACACCTGAATGCCGGCCAGCACCGTCGGAGTCTGGCTGCGACTAAAGACCACAATCAAGATCGGTCCGAGCGCGATCGGCGGTGTTGCGTTCACCAGCAGCGCCAAGCGGTCGAGTCCAGGCTGCAAGGGTGGCAGCAGACGCATCACAATCGCGAGCAATACCGCAAGGGAACCGCCCAGAAGCAATCCCATGGCCGCCGATGAGAGCGTCGCCAAGGCGGAGCGAGTCAGCAACGGGAAATTTTCGGGAGAGAACAGTGTGATGGCGACATCGCTCACAGCGGGCAACACCGGCCCCGCCACAGCTGACTTGCCAGCCCATTGCCACAACCCAAGAAAAAGCACAAACCCTGCCGCCGCGTAGATCGCGCTCATGGTTGGTCGGCTCTGCGTCATTTCCATGGTGTTTTCTTAGGACTGTAGCCACAGCGTGATTTGGTCTGTCAATCTATGGAACTCTTCGCGCCGCAAAAGTTCGGGAGTGCGAGGCCGCGAAAATGGAACCTGGACGACCTGAGCAATTGCGCCCGGCTTCTCCATTACGACAGTTCGATCGGAAAGAAAGAGCGCCTCTTCCACCGAATGAGTTACGAGCATCGTTGTAATCGCTCGATCCCGCCAGATGAGTTCCAATTCAATATTGAGCCTGCGCCGGGTCACAGCGTCGAGTGCTCCGAACGGTTCGTCGAGCAGAAGAACCTCCGGATCGAGACAAAGCGAGCGGGCAATCGCAGCGCGTTGCCGCATTCCCCCGGAAAGCTGGCTTGGCCGGGCTCGCTCGAATCCCTGCAAACCTACCAATTCGATGAGCTTCAATATTCGCTCCCGATCCACGGTTAGTCCTGCGAGTTTGAAGGGCAGAGCAAGATTGCTCTTCACGGAAAGCCACGGCAGAAGGGCGGAGTCCTGAAAGGCGATTCCCAGACGATGGCGGTTGACCAGTTCTTTCGGGGCTGCGCCGCCGATTTTAATGCTGCCGCTGGAGGGCGGCTCAAGGCCTGCGACCAGATGGAGAAGCGTACTCTTGCCGCAACCGGAGGGACCGACGATGGCGAGAAATTCGCCGGCGGCGACACTGAGGTCCAAGTGTCGAATGGCTTCAACGATCACACCG
>JBAVUV010001128.1:0-2337 GCA_049696955.1 Candidatus Sulfotelmatobacter sp.
GAGTGGAGACCCACGAAGGACAGCACGGATGGATGCAGCGCGACGAGCTGGAGCTTTTGCCATGAGGCCGGGCAACGCGGTGTTCCGTGGAGCTTTTTCGGTCGTGTTGCTGGGGATAGCGGTTGCTGCCTGTGCGCCCATGAGTTACGGGCAGAGCAATGGGTACGAACGAACCTACCCGCAATCAAAAGCCACCATTGAGAAAATGCTGCAGGAAATACCAACCGCTGGACGCTTGCCGGTACTGGATGGTTTCGCAATATCGAGCTCGGCGGATCATCCTTTGGACCGCTACCGGCGTGGCTACTACGAATCAAAGTTTCAAGTGAGCGCGGCGCCCAGGGGGGGCTCGGTGGTGCGCGTGGTAGTGCAGGTTACAGCCTGGTATGCCGATCCGGTTGCGGCCAAATCCGGATATCAGTTGCTTCCCTCCAATGGCCGGATTGAGGGGGACGTGCTGGACCAACTGGCGGATCAACTGGCGGCGAATACTGCGCAGCCGAGTCCGATGCCTGCGGCCAAAGCGACGGCGAAAGTGCCCGCAACCCGCCCCGTGCCATCTGCTACCAAGCCATTTCCAGCAGAATCGTCTGCCCGAGGATCGACTTCGTCGGCTTCGGCCACGACAAGTTCGCCAGCGATGACTCCATCGGGATCGGCGCCTTCAGGAACCTCGGAATCAAGAAACTCGGCGTCGGGAAACTCGAACGCCACGTCGGAGCCAGCTATCTCGGCACCGGTGCCACGGCTTCCCGAAGTCACCGGAAATTATTCATCGTCAGTGGCGCATGGTCTGGCGGATCAGGAAAAGAATCCTCAGCAGAAGGAAGCCAAGAAAGTTGAGGAGGGCGGGCCGCTGCAAACCGAACTGGACGGTCTGCGGGAGATTCTTAAGAACCAGGCGCATCCCAGGAATCTCGTTGCGGTGAAGAAGTCAGGAACGCCGGTAGTGGGCTCGGCAAGTTTGACAGCCAAGACGCTATTTTTGGCGAGCGCCCACGATGAGTTTGAGATGCTCGACTTCAACCGGGATTGGGTGCACGTGCGGATTTCCGGTTTGTCGCGGGGTTGGATCTGGCGCAACAACCTGGAGATGCCCGACAGCGTCCCGGACGGAGATGCGCCGGTGAATGCGGCTGCGGCGCCCACGGCGGCGGAGCTATTTCGCATTTCGCGAGAGGAAGTTGCACCCTTTCCGGGAGATTGGGCGCCCCTCCGCGGCAAGCGGGTGAAAATTGTCTCGGTGGAAAAAACCGATGAGGGGGCGAAGGACTCGAGTCCGCAGCTCAGGCTGGAATTTGTGAAGTCCGTGCTGGACAGGGACTATCCGGAGCTATCCCAGAAGACGCAGGAGTTGGCGGGAATTGTTCTGATCTTTGATTCGGCCGACGGGGGGATGATCGCCGCGACCTTCGAGACTCTGCAGCAGTGGAAAGCCGGCAAGTTGTCGGATGCCGCCCTGTGGCATCAGTGTTTTTTTGATCCTCCAGAAATTTTTACTGGATCTACCGTGGCGTCGAGTCCGTAGTAAAATTGCAGTTGCGGGGCTCGAATTTTATACAGGCATCGGAATGCGGGTCAGATTTTGACTTGACATTCGAAAGCCAACAGAGTACCTATGCAATTCTTGGTATGTGGTGGTTTTGTGGGACCACCATGCTTGCTTCTCTCGGTTCGCCTTCAATTGTGTATGACAATTCGGAGGAATCGAGTGCAGGCCAAGGCGGTACGATAACCACACCACTGACCATCGACCATTCATGAGCACGACCATGAGCACGACGACCGAACCTATGTCAGCCCTTCGCAGTCAAACGACTTCTCTCCTGCGCGACTATGCCGAATTGATGAAGGCGCGCGTCACCACACTGATCGTAATGACGGCGTGGTGCGGCTATTATTTCGGGGCGCAAAAAAGTGGAGTTTCGTCGCTCTCGTGGGGACTTTTTCATGCGCTGCTGGGCATCGGGTTAGTCTCCAGTGGAACCGCGGCGCTCAATGAAGTGATGGAATATAAAGTGGACGGGCACATGCGGCGCACGGCGCAGCGTCCTTTGCCCACGGGCCGCATGAGTTTGTTGCATGCCACTACTGCCGGCGTGGTAGCGACACTGGGCGGGTCGATCTATCTGGCTGTTTTGTGCAACCCGTTGACCGGCTTGCTCACCTTTCTGACTTCTGTGGTTTACCTTGCTGCTTATACGCCTCTGAAACGGATTTCGCCCATCTGCACGTTCGTCGGGGCTTTTCCTGGGGCGATGCCCGGAGTTTTGGGTTGGACGGCGGCGCGTGGGCAGTTGGAGTGGGGCACTTTGATTTTATTTGCCATCTTGTTCG
>JBAVUV010001129.1:0-3155 GCA_049696955.1 Candidatus Sulfotelmatobacter sp.
CTTCAGTAGGTGAAAGCCCGGCGATTTCGGAGGGCAATACCAGATTGATTTCGAGTTGAATATTGGGCTGCAACGCATTCTCTGCCCGAAAAAGCAGGCCGGAACGGCTGATGTCTCTGGTTTCGCCGTCGTGCCATTTCTCTTCATCCAGGCGGCGATATTTCAGGGGTAAGTGCAGTTGAAAACGAGGCGCTCGTGAAAGCGGCGGTTCCGGTCCTCGTGCGGCGGCAGCATTCCGAACTGGCTTGACCGCATCTTGCGGGAACGGAGTGGAATCGAGCACTTCGCGAACCTTGCTTTTCAGATCGCGCAGGGTGAAAGGCTTCTGCAGCAGACGAACACCGGCGTCCAGCGTGCCATTGTGGCCGATCACATTTTCGGTGTAGCCAGACATATAAAGCACTTTCGTCTGCGGACGAATCTCCGAAATCCGCTGCGCCAGTTCGCGACCGTTCATGCCGGGCATGATGACATCGGTCAAGAGCAAATGAATCACTCCCTCGTGTGCGACGGCAATCTGCATCGCGACCGCCCCATCCGCGGCTTCAATTACTTTGTACCCTTGCTTCTCCAGAAACTGGCGGGCGAGGTAGCGCAGGTTGGCTTCGTCCTCGGCGAGAAGGATGGTTTCCGTCCCGGGCTCGGTGAAGGCAGACTCGTTCGAGGCAACGACTTGGGCAGGCTCCGCTCTTTCAGCGATGCGCGGCAAATAGATCTTAAAGCTGGTTCCCTTGCCGGGCTCGCTATTCACCCAGATATAGCCGCCGCTCTGTTTGACGATCCCGTAGACGGTGGACAATCCCAACCCCGTTCCCTTGGTCCCCTTGGTAGTGAAAAAAGGTTCAAAAATGTGAGATTGAGTTTCCGAATCCATTCCGAGACCGGTGTCGCTGATGGCCAGCATCACGTAGTCTCCGGGCCGCAGTGGAGCATGAAAACGGGCATACTCTTCATCGAGAGATATGTTCGAGGTTTCGATGGTGAGCTTGCCGCCGGAGGGCATGGCATCGCGCGCGTTCACGGCAAGATTCATGATGACCTGGTCGATCTGGCCGGCGTCGGCCCGCACCGCGCCGAGCGAAGGAGCCGGGACCATGACCAGATCGATATCCTCGCCAATTACGCGGGTCAGCATCTTTAAGTTTTCGGTGACGACGCCGTTCAAATCAAGTATCTTCGGCGCCAGCATCTGTTTGCGGCTGAACGCGAGCAACTGACGCGTGAGCGAAGAAGCGCGCTGCGATGCGCCGGCAATTTCCTGTGCGGGCCCGCGCAGCGCCGGGTCCGGACCAAGGCGATCGAGCAAGAATTCCGAATAACCGGAAATCACCATCAACAGGTTGTTGAAGTCGTGGGCGATGCCGCCGGCAAGTCTGCCGATCGCCTCCATTTTCTGCGACTGCTGGAGTTGCTGTTCCAGAGCGCGGCGCTCGGTAACATCTTCGGCGAATAATTCGAAGGCGGTTTTCCTTTTGTCATTGGAGACCGCGCGTCCGGAGACCCGGACCAGGATCGTGATGTCGTCCTTCCGCTTCCATTCTGCGATTAGACCATTGAAGGGCGCTGCGGAACGTAGATAGTCCGCCAACTCGAACCAGCGTTGCGTATCGGAGTAAAGTCCGCCCAGATGTTTACCGACGAGTTCCGAAAGTGAGGAATATCCCAACATCGTGAGTAGCGCGGGATTCGCATCGAGGAGTTGCCCTGCGGAATCACAACGGCAGATTCCGTAGGGGGCGTTGGTCACCAGCGAACGAAAATTCATCTCGGAACGTCGTAAGCTTTCCTGCGCCGCTCGCAACGCCGCATTCAACCAGCAGATGAGGGCCGCCAGAACAACAAACAGAGACAGCCGAATCATGGTTGAACGAAACTGTGCCGGCGTCTGTTCGGAAGAAAAGGAGAAGTAAGCGCTCACGGTCAGGGCAAACGAGGTGGCAACCAGGCCGGGCTTCCAACCGCCATACCACGCGCTCACCATCACGGCTACGGCGAACACGGCCAGACGGCTTTCCGTGATGTTGGGGAGAAGCAACGCTGGAATCAGCGCCAGAGTAGTGCTGAGAACGGCGACGCCATAGCGCAAAATGGGCGCACGGGCAGGTTGAATGCTGAGTAGGGGGAGGGATACCCGCATAGTGTCGCAATGCTAGTGTTGGATTCTTAGATGCGCGAGATTACAGGAGTTCATTCTAAATTCTCGCGAACCTGTTTCCTAAAGAGGTATCTGGCCACGCAGACCGGTGGACTATCGGCCAATGGAATTTTGGACTAACGGCCAGCCTGGCTGGGGAGAAAAAGTTGCGCTTGCCAACCTAGCCTGAAAACGATGACACTAGCCGCGCATGAACATTGGATTATTTGGCGGCACTTTCGATCCCATCCATCGCGGACACCTGGCATTGGCGCGAGCGGCGAGTGAGCGTTACAAACTCGGGCGAGTTCTGTTCGTGCCTGCCAGCATTCCACCGCACAAGCAGAGCCAGCCATTATCGCCTTACGCGCACCGTTACGCCATGACGGTACTCGCCACCGCGCAAGAAAAAGACTTCATCCCTTCGCTGCTCGAATCCGCAGCGGAGGTTGATTCCGGGGGGAAACATAAAAAGAAGAATGATAACGACGCTGCGGCCAGGCCGAACTACACAATCGATACCGTCAGGCGGCTGAAAAAAGGATTCAAGAAAACAGATCGGCTGTTCCTGCTGATCGGGATCGATGCTTTTTCGGACATCGCCAAATGGCATCAGTGCGAAGCTCTGTTCCGGGAATGTGAGTTCGTGGTTGCCAGCCGGCCCGGATATTCATTAGCGGATGTGGCCAATGCCCTGCCCAGCAGCCTCCGCCCGCGGATGGAGGCGACTCGACCGTTTCAAAAGCAAGCTGCCAGCGGCGACTTAATGCTGAACGGCGTGGCTATCCATCTTCTTGATCAGGTCTTTCAGCCAATTTCTTCAACTACAATTCGCCAGGCTGCGGCTGCCGGAAAGCCGCTCGGGCGCTATGTCGAGCCGGCAGTTGCGGACTACATCAAGAAATTAGGACTGTACGAAGCGCACTTTCCACAGCAATGACTCAACGCTCGACCGGCTTCCCGTTTACAATGATCAAGATCACAAACTACTCTGCATGAAAAAAAATGAGTTGAAGAACCA
>JBAVUV010001130.1:0-1612 GCA_049696955.1 Candidatus Sulfotelmatobacter sp.
GAGCCTGAAGAGGAAATTCCGCATGCTGGGGATTGATCATCAGCATGGAAAGCGGAGAAAAACAGAGCCTGGAGCAGATCCGGGCCTTGGTCGAGGCCAGTGCGGAGGTTCGGTTCCACTGCCAGGACCGGAGGGAGTTGTACGAGTGGGTGAACCGGACGTTGCGCCAGCAGGATTATGGCCGGCTGAAACGCGGCGGCAAGGGGCTGGTGCGGCGCTACATTGCCAAGATGACCGGATTGAGCCGGGCGCAGGCAGCCCGTTTGATCCGACACTACCAGCAAGGTGGGGAAGTGACGCCGCGAGCCTATCAGCGGCATCGATTTGCGAATCGCTACACGCCGGCCGATGTCGAAGTGCTGGCGGCGGTAGACGAGGCCCACGAAACGCTGAGCGGACCGGCCACCCAGAAGATTTTGCAGCGGGAATGGCATGAGTTTCACGGCACGCCGTATGAACGGCTGGCGCGGCTCTCGGTGGCGCAGTTATACCGGCTGCGAAAGAGCGGGACGTACCGACAGCGCCGCGTGGTCTATCAACCCACCCGGCCCACCCAGGTGGCGATCGGGGAACGGCGCAAGCCCGATCCGCGGGGGAGACCGGGATATCTGCGCGTGGACACGGTGCATCAAGGCGATCAGGAGGGGGTCAAGGGTTTGTATCACATCAACGCAGTGGATGAAGTGACGCAATGGCAAGTGGTGGGCGCGACCGCGCAGATCTCAGAAGGCTGGCTGATACCAGTGCTGGAGGCCATGCTACAGCAGTTCCCGTTCCAGATCCGGGGCTTTCATTCCGACAACGGGAGTGAGTTCGTTAATCACACCGTGGCGCAGATGCTGAACAAGCTGCTAGTGGAGCAAACTAAGTCCCGGCCCCGCCACAGCAACGACAACGGACTGGCGGAAACCAAACACGGCTGGGTGATCCGTAAGCACATCGGTTATGGTCACATCGCCTCGGCGCACGCGGAAGCTTTCGATGAGTTCTACCGCCGGCACTTCAATCCGTATCTAAACTTTCACCGGCCATGTGGAGTGCCCGAGGTAACTGTGACGGCCAAGGGCAAACAGAAGCGAGTCTACCGCTGGTATGCGACGCCGTGGGAGATCTTGCGACAGTTACCCGGCTTGGCCGGATTCCTGCGCCCCGAGATGACTGTGGATCAATTGCAGCAAATAGCCCGGGCGAAATCCGATACCCAGGCCGCCATGGAAATGCGCGAAGCCAAGCGCAGGTTGTTCGCCCGCTTCCAGCACAAAAGGACCGCCTAAAAATGAAATCGGGGAGGACCGTGGAAATGACGGGCACGTGGAAAACGAGGAAAACCGAACCCAGGCTTTCCTTCGTTTCCCCCAGCCCTTGGAAATCGCTCCGCGATTCCCACATTCCCACCGCCCCGACCGCTAGTTATGTTTCAAAACTCTCAAAACCAAATTCAAGAAAGGAGGCCCTTGCGGCGGATCGCTTCGCTCCCGCCTTCAGGCTCATTCTTCAATGAGAAAATGCTGTCTGGCTGGCCGCGCTCCGCTATGATCGACAGGTATGCGATTTCACACCGAACATCTGGTTTTCAATACCAAGAAACATCGCGAGTACATCAACATCACTC
>JBAVUV010001131.1:0-11066 GCA_049696955.1 Candidatus Sulfotelmatobacter sp.
GGACGAGCGATCGCTATTCGAACTCGAGTACTACGATCTCCGGATTCGATCCGAGCCGCAGCGGCGGTCCCCAGGTTCCAGCTCCACTCGAAGTGAAAACCTGCATCTGCCCGATACGGCTTAACCCGTACACAAATTGCCGGTACATTCGCCGCGCCATCCAGCTCCAGGGTATGAACTGGCCAAGATGTGTATGCCCGGATAGTTGCAAGGAAACGCCCGCAGCCTCTGCGATTTCCGGACGGTCGGGGGCATGCGTCAGCAAAATACTGGCGCGATCTCGGTCCAATGAGACGCCGCGCAGCACAGAAGCAAACTGCCCGTCCTGCACCGCGTTCCGGTAAGGTACTCCAATAATCTGTAAGCCATCCACTTCCACTTTCTCGTTGCTGAGCACGCGCACTCCGGCCGCGGCAATGGCCCGCAGATATTTGCTGTCGTCGCCGAACTGCTCATGATTTCCCGCGACAAAATACACGCCCTGCGGCGCCGTTAGCCTATTCAAAGGCTCGGCCGCCCGGTTCGCATCGATGGCTGTGCCGTCGTACAGATCGCCGGCAATAAAAATTGCGTCTGGTTCTTCCCGCAATATCTTCGTAACCATACGCCGCAAAAAGTTACCGTTTCGCACGTGGCCGAGGTGCACATCGCTGATGAGCGCAGCTTTTCTGCCTTTCCATGTTACGGGTAAGTTTGCCAGCCGTATCGTGGCTCGTGTAACTCGCGTCCAGCCTGCGTTGAAAACTCCGTAGATCCCAGCGATTGCGGCAACGCCGAACAGCAATTCTGTCATTGGATGGAAGTTCACGTCCAGCCCCGCCACCCGGGCAAATCCGAAAATGACCCAGGAAGCGATCGCTGCGAAGAAAAGAAAAGTCAGCAGCCCCAGCCAAACTGCAGCCGCCCTGTAAAACGCGCGCACAAAAACATTGGTGTACCGAAAAGCGAGTAGCGAAGCGGCTACAAAGCTCACCGATAGAACGCCGAGAACCAATTTGATCGCCGCTCTCTGACCATCGCTTCCTGCGGACGAAAATACCCACGTCTCATAGAGACACAGATGTACCAAAGAAAGAACGGCCTGTAGAACTACAATAAAACCGACGAAGCGTCTGCCTACGCGCATGCTGCATTAGATTCCCCAACCCGCCATTCGGATTGTTTTGAGAGCCTCATTTGCGGATAATTAACTGAAAGTCGACGCCTCTGTGGGGGCCGCGAGCGAGTCAAACTTCTCAAATTTCACAGCTCCTCCTGTTCCCCAGCGGCGATAATTACATCCGTAACCCCGGTAACCCGGAATCGATTGCAGAAACAACTATGCTGCGCCAGGGTTAATACAAACTAAGAATATGGGGGCTTTGCCATGCGAGACCGAATTGCCATTTCGGTTGTTCTCTTCTTATTGACCGCCGTGACTTGGGGACAACAACCACCATCTGGCGGCAACACCGCGCCGAGCGCATCGCAGAGCATGCCGGGCATGGATATGCCGGCGCACGACATGTCCAACATGAAAGACATGCCGATGGGTGCCGGCAAAGATAGCGATAACAGCAAAGACGGCGACGCCAGCATGCACGCCATGCATTCCATGGAAGGTCACATGGATATGGGTCCGCACATGAAGATGACGGCGCTCCGTCCCGCCAGACCAGGCGATGCCGAGCGCGCGCAGGAAGTGGTCGAGGCCGCGCGCAAGGCTTCCACAAAATATTTGGACTATCATACGGCGCTGGCCGACGGCTTCAAGATTTTCCATCCCGAACTTCCACAGAAGATGTACCACTTCACGAATTATCAATATGCATTCGAAGCGGCTTTCAGTTTCAATCCCGAGCATCCCACGTCGCTGCTCTATGAAAAGCATGGCGACGACTACAAACTGATCGGCGTGATGTACACCGCGCCCAAGCGCTTTGGCGAAGATCAACTCGACCAGCGCGTCCCGTTGAGCGTAGCTCAGTGGCACGAACACGTGAATTTCTGCGCCGCCCCCGCGGGACGAAAGCTCGAATCCCTCATGCCGCATCCTCAATTTGGTTTGCGAGGATCAATCACTACCCAGGAAGCTTGTGATGCCGCCGGCGGAACATTTCATCCCGTTGTTTTCAACTGGATGGTTCACGTCTACCCCTTCGAAAAAGACCAGGCGAACATTTGGTCGGTCGACCGTCAGCACGGTGACGCGGACTAGCTTGACGATGCAGAGTGCGCTGCTAAGTTGATTCCTTAGTAGCGCGCTCTCTGGTCAACCTCGCAGGCCGCAGCTCCCATGTTGATTAGGAAATGTTGATTAGGAAACGTTGATTAGGAAGTGTTGATGTTGGTCGCGCAGCACTTTCAGCGCTGCAATCTCTATCGCTATTGCCGCTGGCGCGGATAACTAAACCGCAGTTTTCTCATTTCTGCCAGACAGAACAGTGCGCCACTGTTCCACACCCAGAATGAATTTCACTTCGCTTTTCTTGCTACCGGAAGTGCCCTCACTCCGTCCATACATGCGTAATCGAAAGTTACAAGAAACATCGAACCGCAGGGAACTTTCGGCAGAGCGCTTTCGTAGAAGTGAAGTAAGCAGCCAGCGCGAAGAAGCTGGCAAAGATTTTTCTCAATGTGGGATTTTGCGGGGTTAGGGATTCTTTCACTTTCGGTTTGGCGGCCCAGGTGACAGAACCCCCATGCACAGCGCGGCAGGCCTTGCGGCTTGTCGGCTGAACCCCAACGGATGCATTGTAGGCGATTTGCGACAAAACACCAATGTTTTCTCGCGCAAGTCGTGAACCGGGCCGCCCCAACCGTTCTCCGACGAAACTCGGAGAAGAAAAAGGAGCAGTCATGAAGTTCGCGACAGTTTCGAAAAGTATCGCTCTAGTATTAGGTTTGCTGCTGGCGTCCAGCGCGTTCGCCGCAACCAAGGGCAGCTTGCAACTGATGGACCCGGTCACCGTAAACGGAACAACCTTGAAGCCGGGAGACTATAAAGTCCAATGGGAAGGCAGCGGCCCCAACGTCGAACTCAGCATCCTGCGCGGCAAGAACGTACTGGCAAAAGTTCCGGCCCACGTGGTTGAACTGCAAACTCCTGCTGCCAACGATGCGGCTGTAACGCGCGTCGATGGCGGCCAAAAAGCCCTTGCTGGCGTCCGTTTTGCAGGCAAGAAAACTGCGCTGGATATCGGTGAAGCGACCACCAGCATGCAAAGCAGTGGTTCCAGTCAGTAACTCTAGGTCAGGAAATGGAACGGGAGCACATCGTGCTCCCGTTTTTTTGTTCTAGTACTTGGGCACCTTGGGATCCACTCTCTCCGCCCAGGCATTGATCCCACCCGCGAGATTATGCACCTTAGTGAATCCCGATTGCTGCAGAAACTCGACCGCCTTCGCGCTACGCCCGCCCATCTTGCAGTGCACGACGATTTCGCGGCTGGAATCCAATTCGTTCACACGCTTGGGCAAGTCGTTCAACGGAATCAGATGTCCGCCGATATTGCAGATCTGATATTCATGCGGTTCGCGCACATCGAGCACAAAAAGATCTTCTTTCGCGTCCAGCCGACGCTTCAACTCTTCCACTTGAATTTCCGGAGCTCCATTCGACACCGTTTTTTCCTCCCCGCGAATTCCGCAAAACTCGTTGTAGTCTATCAGCTTCGTCACCGTAGGATGCGTACCGCACACCGGGCAATCCGGATTCTTGCGCAATTTCAGTTCGCGAAACTTCATGCCCAGCGCGTCAATCAGCAGCAGTCGACCAATGAGCGGATCGCCCACGCCCAGAATTAATTTGATCACTTCGGTAGCCTGCATCACGCCAACTAATCCCGGCAGAATGCCCAGCACTCCGCCTTCGGCGCAAGAAGGCACCAACCCTGGCGGTGGCGGCTCGGGATACAGGCAGCGGTAGCACGGTCCATCTTCGGTCGCAAACACGCTGGCCTGCCCTTCAAACCTGAAAATCGATCCGTAAACATTCGGCTTGCCGGTGAGCACGCACGCATCGTTCACCAGATAGCGCGTAGGAAAGTTATCCGTGCCGTCAGCAATGATGTCGAAATCGCGGAAAATTTCCAATGCATTCTCACTGCTTAGCCGCGTGTCGAACTTACGCAGATTCAAAAATGGATTGATCCCCGTCAATTTATCCGCTGCGGAATCCAGCTTCTTCCGGCCCACGTCGGCCGTGGAGTGAATAATCTGCCGCTGCAGGTTGGTGTAATCGACTACGTCAAAATCGACCAGGCCCAAGGTGCCCACGCCAGCGGCTGCAAGGTACAACGCCAAGGGCGATCCCAGTCCGCCCGTGCCAATGCACAACACGCGCGCCGCCTTCAGCTTCTGCTGCCCCTCCATGCCGACCTCAGGCATGATCAAATGCCGCGAGTAGCGCAGGATTTCGTCCTTGCTGAGTGTCACTGGAATTTCGGTTGTGATCGTGGCCATAAAATCCTCGATTGAAATTTGGAACCGCGCTCCGTCAGAATTAGGGCGCTAACAACAGGCAGGACACATACAACAGCGGTTTGTAGCGGCAGGGCGCAAATCTTTATTCCCGGCTCTGCAATATCTGAGTCTCGTAGTCACGCAACGCCTCCAGCGATGGAAGGCACAATGGAAATGTTATCACCTTCCTTTACCGCGGTCGCCTCTTTCTGCAGGTAGCGGATATCTTCGTCGTTGACGTAAAGATTAACGAAGGCCCGCAGCTTTCCGTCCTCCGTATACAGATGCCGCCTCAGTTCGGGATGCTGCGTCAGCAGCGAGTTCAGAGCTTCGCCCACAGTCGCTGCCTGCACGTCCACCGTGGATTGTTTTCCAACGTACTGCCGTAAAGGGGTAGGGATATGAATCTTGCTCATAGGTCTAGCATAGAAGATGCGGCGGCAAAGCGCCAAGATTCAATCCCCGCCACCGATTTGTTCCGCAATACGTACTTGGTGGGGAAATGTGGGGACAGCCGCCCCCGGCTGTCCGTCGCCCGCAGGGCGACTTTTCGCCTGCTAACATGAACCTGTGCCGCCGCTTCTGGATATCCGCAAACTCAATATAGAGTTCCCCACCGCCATGCGAACAGTTGGACAGCTGGGAGCAGCTGTCCCCAAACAAACTCTCCGCGCGGTCCGCGAACTCAACTTTTCCGTCGCCCCTGGCGAAGTGCTGGGCCTGGTTGGCGAATCCGGTTCCGGCAAATCCATTGCATCTCTCGCGATCATGCGCCTTCTTCCGCCCCAGGCACTCGTCACCGGCGAGATAATTTTCGGCGAGAACGGATCATCCCGCAATCTCGCCACTCTTCCCGACGACTCCATGCGCCAGCTCCGCGGCTCCCGCATCGCCATGATCTTTCAGGAACCCATGACCGCCCTCAACCCCGTCATGCGCGTCGGCGACCAGATCTCTGAAGCTGTTCTGGCCCACGGCACCCGCTCAAAAAGCGATGCTCACAAACTCGCCGTTCAGGCTATGAATGACGTCGCCATCCCCGAACCCGAGCGCCGCGCCCGCGACTATCCTCATCAACTCTCCGGTGGAATGCGCCAGCGCGTCATGATCGCTATGGCCATCGTGAACCGTCCGCAGTTACTAATCGCCGATGAACCCACCACCGCCCTCGACGTCACCATCCAGGCGCAGATTCTCGAATTGCTCGCCGACTTGCGCTCCCGGTTCGGACTGGCGATGCTCTTCATCTCGCACGATCTCGCCGTCGTTTCGCAAGTGGCTGACCGCGTTGCTGTGATGTATGCCGGAAGCGTGGTCGAACTGGGACCCAAGCACGAAATATTTAATGCTCCAGCGCATCCTTATACACGCGGCCTTCTGCAAGCCGTGCCGGATCTCAAGACCGGGCGCGACCACCCTCTGGGAACCATCGAAGGCACAGTACCACCGCTGCATGCCATGCCGCACGGCTGCACCTTCGAACCGCGTTGTGGATTTCGTATCCCCGAGTGCGCCCGCACTTTCCCTCCTCTGGTTCAAGTTGCGCCCCAGCATTGGGCGCGCTGCCCAGTAGTCAATGCAAAATAGCGATGGCAGAACTGAATCCACCCATGTATCCTCTTCCGTCGCACTCGTTCTATAATCGCCATCCGTCTGGTGCCTATTGCGCATACTGCTGCTGAGCGACATTCACGCCAACCTCGAAGCCCTGGAAGCCTGCATGGCCGCAGCTCCCGCCTTCGACTTCGTGGTGAATTTGGGCGATGTCGTCGGTTACGGAGCTTCTCCCAACGAGGTCATCGATCGCTCTCGCGACCTGGGAAAAATTTTCGTTCGTGGCAATCACGACAAAGCTGCCACCGGTCTGCTTGAACTCGATGACTTCAATCCGCTGGCCGCCGCTGCCGCTCTTTGGACGCGCGACCAACTTACTCCAGAACACTACGACTGGTTGCACTCTCTACCGCAAGGTCCACTTCCTTTGGACGATTTTCCCGACATACAACTGGTTCACGGCTCACCCGGCGATGAAGACGCGTACGTAGTTTCGATCGGCGACGCCCTGGTCCCGCTGATCACCCTCGCTACACCGATTACTTTTTTCGGACACACGCACCTGCAGGGTGGCTTCTTCGCCAACGGTTCCAGCGCCGATGGCTTCCGCCCCGAGTACCGCACCGTAGGCCAAGCTGAGTCAGTTTCGCTCCAACTAAAACCCTCCACGCGGTACATGATCAACCCCGGCTCAGTGGGACAACCTCGCGACGGCGATTGGCGCGCCGCGTTCGCTCTATTCGATACGGACGCGCAAATCGTCCACTTCCATCGCACGCCGTACAATCTCAAAGCCGCGCAAGACCGAATCTTCGCCGCCAACCTGCCCCCTCGCCTAGCCACGCGCCTGGCCGCCGGCCGCTAAGCGCGCGCAGACCCCTACACATAAAACGTTCGCGGACCTTACCCTGTGCTCCTCCGTGTCCCCTGTGTTTAAGATTTTGGAAGGTTCTCGCGAAGTCGTGGCCAAACGCTCCCCGTTGTAAACTCGTTTTCATGCGCGATTCCCGCACTGCCGGAACCAAGGCTCTCTTTCCGCCCCGTGAAAGCAACTCCCGCGAAAATCCCCCCGAGCATTACCTCATCGCCCATATCGACGGTGGTGCCCGCGGCAATCCCGGCCCGGCCGGCTACGGCGTCGTCATCCAGGATCAGTCCGGACGCAAAGTCGCCCAACTCAGCGAATACCTCGGTCACCAGACAAACAACTTCGCCGAGTATCAGGGACTAATCGCCGCCCTTGAATACGCCCTCGAACAGGGCGCGAAAGCCATCAAAGTGATCAGCGATTCGGAGTTGATGGTTCGCCAAATCAAGGGCATCTACAAAGTAAAAAATGCAACGCTTCAGGATCTTCACAGCCGCGCCAAAGAATTGATCGCCAACCTTGACTGGTTCTCGATCAGCCACGCGCTGCGCGAACACAACACCGAGGCTGACCGTCTCGCAAATGAAGCCATGGACAAAGGCACGGGACGAAGTGTGGCGCGGGCGCCCTCGCCCGCGAGTGCGTCAGCCGGTGTAAATCTTGCCCAGGAATTGGAGGGCATAGTACGCAACGGCACCGTGGAACTAACCAACGGAAACCTTCCGGAAGGAACTCGAGTGCAAATCCGAGTCAGAAAATAAATACGCGGAACTCACTCCGCTGCCGAAGTATGATCGTGCACAATCTTCCATCCATCGGCAAACTTGCGGAATACCAGCGTGAACAACCCGTGCGGCGTCCTCCCATCGGACATCGTCAACTGCCACGCGCCGCGTACAAATGCCGCATCTGCGCCCAGCATTTCGATGCGCAGGCTGGAGAATTCCAACTTCCCCATCTCGTGCCCCGGACTTGCATACGTCGCGCGATAACGGTCCATCGTCGCCTGCCATCCATGATGCTCTTTGGCGCCAGAGAAAAACGTCAGCTCCGGAGAATTCCAATAGCCCGCCATAAAGCCTTCGAGATCGTGACGATTCCACGCCTCTTGCTGCGTGCGCAACACACGCTCAACTTCAACCTTCGCACTGTCATTGGCGCTAGGCGTAACCTGCGCGCGGACCTCAGCCCCCAACGCAACGAACATGATCAGGAAAAAGAAAAGAAAGGAATGAAAAAAGCGCATGCCACCTCCGCGCTCTGACGAACCAGAGCGCAGCCAGTTTCGCACGCAAGACAAATTGATGGAAGGATTTCTGAAAACCGGCGACGATGCCGAGAGAATTAAGCGCGGCCCTTTTTGGCCGCAGCGGCTTTTCCCGTCACCGCTTTTCCGGCAACTTCCCAAGGACGCTTCGGACGATCCACGGGCGCTTTGTCGTCATCCTTGAGCCGGTCATAGTGGTAGGAATCGCTCACCGTGCCCAGCGACTCGTTGTAAAGGCTTGGCAGCCCAAGCGCCACTTTCAGTTCTTCGGCGAAGTTTTGCAGAGCTTTCAAATGGTCAGCGGTCGCCGGAACTTCCGTCTTCGAAGTCTTCAGAAACTGCTGGTAGCCGCGGTTGACCAGTTTCGAAATCTCGCTGCCAATCAGGTAGCCGGGATAAGCGAAAATCTTCACGGCGTCATCATCAGTCTTCTGAATCGCCGCCGAAACGTTGTACTTCCTGAGGAACACCCGCCCGTTCGTTCCCGGCGCTTCCGTCACATCGAAGTCATGATCGCGCAACCAGGCCAGCGCATCCTCGTAAGTTCGTGCTTCTATTGCTTTCGGCATTTTCTAGTTTCCAATCTGCTGTTTAGATGCAGTCTCCTCACAAAATAGGCATCGCTTATTTCCTGCTGCATCGGACTTGCAATCCGCATCATCTAAGGACACCATACTACATAGCGTGTTCAGCCGGTTCTTGCATAATTACGATAGTCACGAGTAAACAGTTCGAAGATGGCTCACAGTTCAGCGAAATTGGCCGCAACATTCTCAGCTCACGACGCCCCGGAAGCCGCTGCGGCGCGCCCTGGGCAAACGCTGCTGGACCGGATCGGCAACACTCCGCTGCTCCGCTTTGATCGCTTCACCGCGCACCAACCCGGCGTAACACTTTTGGGCAAGGCCGAATGGTACAACCCCGGCGGCTCTGTAAAGGATCGCGCCGCCGCAAACATCGTCGCCGAAGGCCGCCGCAGCGGAAGATTCACTCCCGGCAAAATCCTGCTCGATGCCACCAGCGGAAACACTGGCATTGCTTACGCCATGCTGGGCGCGGCCGAGGGATTCCCGGTCACGCTGTGCATGCCGACGAATGTTTCTGCCGAGCGCAAGAAAATTCTACAGGCCTATGGCGCCAACATTCTCTACACCGGTCCCGGCGAAGGTTCCGATGGCGCCATCCGTGCGGCACGCGATCTCGCCACCAAGCATCCGGATTTACATTTCTACGCCGATCAGTATTCGAACGACGCCAACTGGCAGGCCCATTATCATGGGACAGCGAATGAAATCTGGCAGCAGACCGAAGGACGCATCACTCACTTCGTCGCCATGCTCGGCACCAGCGGCACCTTCATGGGCGCCACCCGCCGGCTGAAAGAGCTTAATCCCAAAATCCGCTGCATCTCGCTGCAGCCCGATTCCTCTTTTCACGGCATCGAAGGCGCCAAACACATGGCGAGCGCCATCGTCCCAAAGATTTACGATTCAACCCTGGCAGATGACAATCTTGAAATTGCCACCGAAGACGCCTACGCAATGGCCCGCCGCCTCGCTCGCGATTGCGGGTTGCTGGTAGGGATTTCAGCCGCAGCCGGCGTCGCGGGAAGCCTGAAAATCTCCGAACAACTCCAACTAAGAAGAGGCCAAGAGGCGGTGATCGTCACTATCCTCTGCGACTCCGGGGATAAGTATTTGAGTGAGAGATTCTGGACGGAGGAATGAAATTGATGATTGTTGATTGTTGATTGAAGACCCCTATGGGACAAAATTGAAGTGAAGGTTTCAATCAACAGTCAGCAATCATCAATCAACAATTCCACAAATGCTGAAGCTCTCCACCAAAGACTACTCCGCCCTCCGCCGTCACGGCGAAGAGACCTACCCGCACGAATGCTGTGGCGTCCTGCTCGGCCGTATGGATGATGACGGCGTCCGAACCGTGACCACGACCGCTCGCTGCGGCAATACGCGTACCGATTCACCGCAGAATCGCTATAACATCGATCCTCGCGAGCTGGTGCGCATCCAGCGGGAGGGCCGCGAACGCGGTGAGGATATTGTTGGCTTCTACCACTCGCATCCCGATCACCCCGCCCAATGGTCGCCCACAGATTTCGCCGAAGCCCACTGGATCGGCTGCTCCTATGTGATTACAAGCGTCGAAAAAGGAAAGGCAGCGGTCACAAACTCGTTTGAGCTCGCGGGGACCGACGAGGCTGACAAGCATCTCGACAGCGAGATGATAGAAGTCACCTAGCCAAATCTGGAATGAGCAAAGCACATGTGGAGACAGCCGCCCTCGGCTGTCGAGTCGAGCAAAGCTCGACTTATTCCATCCCGGCTGGCGGATGAACACCTTACCAGACGCTTGCTTCGCAAGTTTTTCACAACACTCGAATATGCATTGCGTCTTCCATCGCATCTGTCCAGACAAATGGGGCTTCAGCATTCCGGCGTCCGGCGCGGCTTTCGCGCGAAGTACCTTCAACCGTTGCACCAATTCCGGTCACCCTCCTGTGGAGAGCCTGCACTCGCCTGAAAATACATGAGTTACAAATGTGACATTTTCGTTGACTCTGAAAATAGAAAGCGTAAAAACATAATCGTTCTTTGACAGCTTCTAAAGTTTTTCCGGTTGGTGCGGCGTCCGGGACTCAAGCGCAGTCACCCTCGTCATGCAAATGATCAGGGAGGGTAAGCAAGGGTCTATAGCAAAGCGCTGGTTGAGGAGAACAAGAAGAAACGTCGAAGGCAGGATAGAGTTCCGAGACGTTGGGTAGGTTTTTCCGGTTGGCGGTAAGCCCGGAGCCCGAGCGAAGATCGCGCGGTGGCACCCCGCAAGGGAAGCTTCGTAGCAGGTCAAGCAAGGGTCTAACGCGAGCTACTGGCCGAGACGAACGGACCCAACACCACCTCGGAACTCTTATTT
>JBAVUV010001132.1:0-10287 GCA_049696955.1 Candidatus Sulfotelmatobacter sp.
CTGGGATCTGGCTCTGGACAAGTCCGGCAACCTGTATGTAGCCACGGGGGATCGCGGCGAAATCTTCCGGGTCACACCCAAAGGCGAGCATTCCGTTTTTTTTAAAAGCGACGAGACTCACATCCGAGTGCTGGCATTCGATGCGCAACAGAATCTGATTGCGGGCTCCGATGGCAGTGGGCTGATCTACCGCATTTCTCCAGCAGGCGAAGGTTTTGTGCTCTATAGTGCGCCCAAGAAGGAGATCACAGCCCTGGCGCTGGACCGTGAGGGGAATATCTACGCGGCGGCAGTTGGCGAGAAGCGGGGCGGAAGCGGAACCAGTTCCTCGGGCATGGCCGCTCTCTTGTCGATGGCTTCGGGTACGCCCGGGGCAAGCGCGCCGCAGGTTCCAGGCATGACTATCACGACTGCGCCCACTGCGCCCGCGAGTACTGGCTCATTTCCATTTCCGGGCGGCGCATCGAACGGCGGATCGGACGTCTACCGTATCGCTCCCGATGGTTCGCCTACCCGCCTGTGGACATCTCACGAAGATATCGTTTATGCGCTGGCCTTTGATTCTCAGGAGCATCTGTTGGCTGGCACGGGCAATCGTGGTCATGTTTTTGCCATCACTGGTCTGGACGATTTTTCGGACCTGCTCAAAGCGGCAGCGTCGCAAGTGACGGCTTTTGCCAAGGCGCCGGGTGGCGGAGTCTATGCGGCAACTAGCAATTTGGGAAAAGTGTTTGTGCTTGGACCGGGCCCCGACGCACAGGGGACATACGAGAGCGACGTTTTCGATGCCAGAATTTTTTCGCGTTGGGGACGCGTCGAGTTTCGCGGTGTAGGTAATGCTGATCTCTTTGCACGCAGCGGCAATGTAGATAATCCTGACCGCAACTGGAGTCCGTGGAAAAAGATCGATCTGGGAAAAGACGACGAAACTGGAATTCCCGCCGCACGTTACGCGCAGTGGAAGGCTGTATTACATGCAGGCAACCCCGCGCCTCTCGTCGACAGCGTAGCTCTGGATTATCTGCCCAAAAACGTGGCGCCGGAGATCGACGACGTCACCGTCCAGGTGGGGGTGAAGTACCAGCCGTTACCAAAAGCCACGGGCAGCTCGGCATCCGACTCGTCGAGCGCGTCCGGCTCACATTTCGAAGCTCCCACTCCGAGCTCCCGTGATCGCGATTCCATCGGGGTGAAGTGGAGTGCGCATGATGAGAATGACGACCAACTCGTTTACTCCATCTACTACCGCGGCGACGGCCAGAAGCGTTGGCTTCTGCTGAAGGACAATATCACCGACCGGGCATATTCCTTCGATGCCAGCCTGTTGCCCGACGGCGGTTACGTAGTAAAGGTGGTAGCGTCCGATGCTCCGTCGCACTCGCCCGGCGAGGCCTTGACCGCATCAAAGGAAAGCCGCCGTTTCGAGGTGGATACGACGCCGCCACGCATCGAGAATTTGTCCGCAAGCTCTGAAGGCGATCAGATTCACGTCACCTTCCGCGCCGTGGATGGCTTTTCTCCCATCAAACGTGCCGAATACTCTGTGGATGCCGGCGAGTGGAAGTATGTGGAACCTGCCGGGCAGCTCTCCGACGCAAAGACAGAGAATTACGATTTCAAGGCTACGCCCGAAGCCACAAAAGACGGCGCTGCTTCTTCAGAGCATGTAGTCGTGGTACGGGTTTACGACCGATATGACAATATGGGCGCCGCTAAAACAATGATTCACGGTAAATAGACCTCATCATTCCTGCTGGAATGCCGGCTTCCATAACCTCCAGGCGGAAAGATCGCGATGCAGCATGTCTTCAAGCTCCTCGATTTCCGGCTGAAGCTTTTCGTGGAGCTGCAGAAGCAACTCTTCCGACAGTCTGGGGAACGGCGCTCCTCCGCCCAACACTAGTCTACGAAGAGGCGAATTCTTGAATGCGCTGACCAGGCGATCCATACGCCGCGCCTTGCACCAGTTCGCCAGTATCGTCGCCGTCCGGGTGCGGTGGTAACTGCGGGGCTGAGTCATCCGCTCGGAAGCGTGCACGAATCCGTATTGCCAGTGCGCGAGCGGGAAGCGTGGAACGCCAATAAAATCCACAATGGAATCTACAAAAGCCTGAGGATTTTCGCGAAGATCATCGTAAATAGCAGCGAACACATTCTCTCGTCCGAACGAGCGCTGCCAGAGTTTGAGGGTACTGGCGTATCTGCTCGATTCCATCAGTTCGGGATCACGCTCGATCGCCTCCGCGAGGCTCCACGGGATCCAGCCGTAGGCGCGCTTCACCCGGTACAGTGACACGATTCGATCCACCGGGTGGCGGAATACACAAACGATTTTCGCCTGCGGCGCCGTCAGCGCGATACGTTCCCGTGCCGAGGCTGACGCAAAATAAGTCGGCGCCACTTCTCCCCTGCGCTCCGATTCGCCTGTCTCTGCGTAGTGAGCCAGATACCACTTCATCCCGCGATGAAAGTGACTATCAAAAAATCTCGTCTCTTTCGATGGACTGGGCAACGAAGTGTATGTACACAAAATTTCGTGCAGCCAGCTGCTCCCCGTTCGCGGCGGTCCAACTATAAAGAATGACGGAATGGAGCGCTCGTCGCGGGCTGTCGCCTGATTGCCAACCCGAGCCGCCACGGCGCCACTGCTCTGTTCGCGAACGTCCTCGGCCGCAGCACTGCCAGCAACCTCAATCGTCCGGCGGAGTTCGTTCATTTCGCCTCGTACACGAAGGTCCAGAGATATAACAGCATTTACAAATTCGCGGCTGACGGATCTACCGCTTTACAGAAGACGAGAGTAGCAAACGTGCCGCTCAGTACGGGGAAAAACTTACAGTCTTTATTCAACGAGCGTACCGGATTCAGATGAGTGCCAATGGCGGGGGGTTGTCGAGCTTTTTTGTAAAGTGTGCAAAGGAGTGCAGGAAAGGCTCGCGCGGATTTTCTATGCTAGTCCTTCGCCCTTTTCCATATCGCTCTGTGGCACAGCCGTTTTTAAGGTATCGAGCGACCGAAGATGCCGCAGATCCGGGAATATCCACGCCCAGAGCGCAATCACGAGAAGGGTTCCGACGCCTCCGAGCACCACGGCTGGGACGGTACCGAACCACTGGGCCGTTAATCCGGATTCGAATTGTCCCAGTTCGTTGGATGTGCCGATAAAAACCATGTCCACGGCCATCACGCGCCCCCGCATTTCATCCGGCGTGCGCAACTGCGTCAGCGTGGCGCGGATAATTACGCTGATCATGTCCGCTGCGCCGAGACAGATCAGCGCAATCAGTGACAGCACCAGGCTCCTCGAAACTCCAAAAAGAATGGTGCAGATGCCAAAACCGGCCACCGACCACAGCAGCAACGGTCCCGCGCGCCCGCGTAGCGGCCGGTGCGCGAGCGCCACGGCCATCACAGCGGCGCCTACTCCGGGAGCGGTCCTTAACAGGCCCAGTCCCCATGGGCCAGTGTGAAGAATTTCACGCGCATACACCGGCAGCAGAGCAACCGCGCCGCCCAGAAGAACCGCGAACAGATCAAGCGAGATCGCCCCCAGGATCAGCTTTTCACGCCAGATGAAGTGCAGTCCGGCGAAAACAGTTTTCAACGTCATGGGCTCACGGCGGCGAGCTTGCGGCCGCGTTTTAATGCGGAAGGCCGAAACCAACGCGCCCACGGCAGTAATCATGGCGACCGCATAAACCGCTGATGGTCCGCGAAACGCGGCATACAGGACGCCACCGAGAGAGGGTCCGATAATCGTCGCAGCTTGAAAAGTCGTCGCATTCCATGCCACGGCATTGGAAAAATGTTCTTCGGGAACCAGTTGCGGCAGGATCGAGCGGCTTGCCGTTCCATTGAATGAGCGCACCACGCCTAAAAGAATCAGCACTAAATAAATTGGGAGCACCGCGTGCGTGCTGCGCACCGCTAAAACCAGCAGGAGGCCCGAGCAAACCGCATATCCCGCGTAGCAAGCGCCAAGAACTTTGCGTCGTTCGAGGCGGTCGGAGGCGTGACCGGAAACAAGAAACAATAGAATTCCTGGGAGAAATTGTGCCAGCCCGACCAACCCGAGATCGAGGGCGCGCTTCGTGATGTCATAGACCTGCCATCCTACGGCGACCGCCTGCATCTCGACTGCGGCGACGATCAGGAAGCGCGCGATCTCGAATAGGACGAAGTCGGGATGGGTGAATGCTATGCGTCCAGCTCTGGAGTCGGCGGAGGGCGGCATCGATTTCTGATGTGATCTTCTAATGTGCCATAGAACGATAGCATTTGCAGGGCCGGCGGGTTGCAGGCGCTAGAATCCACTTATGCTCGTGTTGTTGCGAAACGCCGGGTGGATCGCCTGCGTCATCTACTCAACGATTCCGGCATTTTGGCTGGTGATTCATCCGCGAGCAAATTTTTGGCGTTCACGAAAACGGTCGCCTTACAGGATTCTGCTGCCCATATGGATCGCAATGTGGGCGGCTTCGGCAGTTATCACTGCTCCATGGCACGGCGTCATGCTCTATGAAGGGCGCTGGACTTGGATTCCGGCGGTCGGATTGTTCGGCGCGGGATTGCTTCTCTACAAGCTGTCTCGGGACCAATTCACACTGGCGCAATTAGGTGGACTGCCCGAAGTGCTCCGCGGACAAAACCAGCAACGCCTCTCCACCACCGGCATTCGGGCTTACGTGCGCCATCCTGTTTACCTGGGTCACCTCTGCGAGATGCTGGCCTGGAGTCTGGGCACGGGATTGGCAGTCTGCTGGGCGCTGACGGCCTTCGCGGTGGTCAGCGGCGCAGTCATGATCAAGATGGAAGATAAAGAACTCGAGAAAAGGTTCGGAGAAAAATATCGGCAATACCGGTCGAATGTGCCCGCGGTGCTACCGAAAATAACGATATGAGTGTGCCAGGCCGAATCCCATTCCCCGCGGCCTCCGCGGCTGTTCTCCGGGCTCTCTGCGTTGAAGCTTCAAGTGTGAGAATCCGCACGCAGACAAAGCTGTAGTTATAATCCGACTTGGCTGAAAGCGGAAAGCTGACAGCTGATCGCTCCCCATGCGCTTCGAGTTCTTCATTGCGACCCGTTACCTGCGCGCCAAGCGGAGGCAGGCCTTTATCGGCATTATTACCGGCATCTCGATTGTCGGAGTAGCCGCGGGCGTAGCTTCGCTCATCGTAGCTCTAGCCATCAACAACGGCTTTCGCCAGGATTTGCAGGAGCGCCTCATCGGTTCCACTTCACACATCAGCCTTTTGCGCGTCGCCGATGATGGCATCAAAAACTGGCCACCGCTGCTTGAGCGCCTGTCCAAACAGCCGCACGTTGTCGCTGCCGCTCCAGCAATTTTTGAGCAAGTACTCATCTCCCGCGGACCTCGCGCCCGGGGCGCTGTGCTGAAGGGCATGATTCCAGCCGATGAACGTCAGGTTGGAGATTTGCTGAACACAATTAAAGAGGGTTCAGCGGCGGCGCTGGAAGAAACATCTCCGGGAGCGGAGCAGAATTCGCCCCAACTGGAGATGCAGAAAAATTCCGCGGGACCGGAAGCCACGGAATCCGACGAATCTCCTGATTCTCTCGCCGGAGTTCAGGCCCGCGTCGCTGCCATGCCGCCGATCATTCTCGGCAAAGACATGGCCGACAATCTGGGCGCGACCGTTGGTTCCGTCGTTTTGGTGACCAGCCCGCAAGGCGAGCTGACTCCATTCGGCATGGTGCCGAAATACAGCCGCTTCCGCGTGGTAGGAATTTTCAATTCCGGTTTCTACGATTACGATTCTTCCTGGGCCTTTACCCGCCTTTCCGATGCACAACGCCTGTTCGGTCTCGGCGATCTGATCTCAGTGATCGAGTTCAGAATCGACGACATTTACCAAGCGGACAAGGTTTCTCGCGAACTCGAAGACGCGGCGGGCAAGGGTTTCATGACCACGAACTGGATGGAGCAAAACCAGGCTCTGTTTCACGCGCTTCGTCTGGAACGGCTAGTCACCTTCATCACCATCGGACTAATCGTCTTCGTGGCCGCTTTGAACATCCTGATTTCTCTGATCATGATGGTCATGGAGAAAACCAAGGACATCGCGGTGCTGATGTCGATGGGCACGCGCAAGGCGCAAGTACGAAATATTTTTATTGCTCAGGGAGTTTTGATCGGAGTGATCGGTACCGCCATCGGCTTGCTATTGGGCTACGCCATCTCTTACGCCGGCGGCCACTACCACATTATTTCTCTCTCGCCGGAAGTCTATTCCATCGACTACGTTCCGTTCGCGCCGCGACCCATGGATGGCTTGCTGGTTGCCGTTGTCGCCATCGGAGTTTCATTTATCGCCACGCTTTATCCGTCGTGGTCCGCGGGCAGGACCCTTCCTGCGGAAGCGTTGCGCTACGAATGAGGTTGTGTGGCGCGGGCACTCCTGCCCGCGAATGCATGAAGCGCCGAGGAACTTTTTCGCTGCTCTCGTCGTATCTTTAGTGAGGAAGAAGAAGGAGGTCTCCACATGTTTACTTTCCTCCTATGGTGCATGCTCTTCGTATTCTGCTGGCCGTTGGCGATTCTCGCGCTGATTGCCTACCCATTCGTGTGGCTGTTGCTGTTGCCGTTCCGCATCGTCGGCGTAGCAGTTCACGGAGTACTGGAAATCATCTTCATCGCGATCACTCTCCCCTTCAGGCTGTTAGCCGCGCCGTTCCGAATCTAGTACGGCTAGAATATGTGCATTGTGCGGTTAAGGACGGTGGCGATATCAGGCCTTCTCTTAGTTGCCTGCCTTGCTTTGGGCGCGTGTCAGGAACCGCACCCACTAGGTCAACCGCCGCGCCTTAAGTTCCCGAAGGGCGTCCCGCAGTCGGCAAGAATTGCGCTTCGCGCCGGAGACTTTAGTCTTGTCACCAATGTGAACGAGTTGCCGAGTTCGGTACGCAGACAATTTCAAGAGCAAGGGGGAACGAGACTCTTAATCGCAAATCCGGGCGAAGAGTTTAGCGCAACCGACGTTATTACCAATGCTAGTCTGCCCCGACAGCGCTTGATCTTCGCCGGGTCATCGGAGAATGCAACCTTCGTGTTCTACGAACGGGGAGGCCGCGGTCTCAGCTATGTCATCGACGTGTTTGGAATTCGAAGTGGCGAGATTGCCGAGCCGGTCTGGCGTGGCTATTGTCATCAAACCGTCGATAACCTGGATAAGCTGCGTCGCGAAATCGTAAGTGGCGGCTGCTCGTGACCAGCATCAATCAAAAGCGGCGACTAACTCTCCATCACGCTTAAGTTCTCACTCACCACCAACCTCCCCTCAGTCGCCCGCTGCACATCCTCCGCCGTCAACCCCGCAGCCACTTCCTCCAGCACCAAACCGCGCTCCGTCACGCGAATGTAAGCCATCTCCGTAACAATCGTATCCACAACCTTGACGCCCGTAAGCGGCAGCGTACATTTCTTCAAAATCTTCGGCTCCCCTTCCCGCGTCGTGTGCTCCATTGCCACTACTACGCGACGCGCTCCGGCGACAAGGTCCATCGCGCCGCCCATGCCCTTCACCATTTTCCCCGGGATCATCCAATTCGCCAGATTTCCTTCCTCATCCACTTCCATCGCGCCCAGCACGCTCAAGTCAACGTGGCCGCCGCGAATCATGGCAAACGAATCTGCGCTGGAAAAATATGACGTTCCCGCCATCTCGGTGACGGTTTCTTTTCCCGCGTTGATCAAGTCGCAGTCTTCCTCACCCTCCGCCGGATAGGGGCCGATGCCCAGCATCCCATTCTCGGATTGAAGAATGACTTCCATCCCCGGGGGAACATGATTAGCAATCAGCGTCGGCATCCCAATGCCGAGGTTCACGTAGAACCCATCACGCAACTCGCGCGCAATCCGATTCACAATTCGTTCGCGCTTCTCCACGTCTTTTCCCCGCTTATTCATCGTTATTGCTCTCTCCAAGTTCTGTTATCCCGAGCGCAGGCTGAGCTTCGCGAATGCCAAGCACAACCGCAGGCGAGGGATCCCTTGCACCTAAACACTTACCGCAAGATTTCAAGGAGTTCTCTTTGGCTCCTAATCAGCCTCACTCACTAACTTTTTTCTCACCGTCCGCTTTTCGATTCTCTTCTCGTACAGCTCTCCCTGAAAAATCCGCTTCACGTAAACCGAAGGTGTATGTATCGAATCCGCATCCAACTCGCCGACCTCGACCAACTGCTCAACCTCTGCAATCGTGACTTTGGCCGCAGTCGCCATCATGGGATTAAAATTCCGCGCTGTCTTGCGGTAAACCAGATTGCCCATGCGATCGCCTTTCCATGCCTTCACGAAGGCGAAGTCCGCGTGCAGAGCACGTTCCATCACGTACATCCGCCCATCGAACTCGCGAGTCTCTTTCCCTTCGGCAACCATGGTCCCGACGCCGGTAGGTGTGAAGAACGCCGGGATGCCCGCTCCGGCTGCGCGAATGCGCTCCGAGAACGTTCCCTGCGGTACCAGGTCGAGTTGGATTTTTCCGGACAGCACCATCGATTCCAGAAGCTTGTTCTCGCCCACGTAGGTGCCAACGTGCCGGCGAATCTGACCTGCCGCCAGCAGTAGACCGACACCGAAGCCGTCCACTCCAGCGTTGTTGCTAACGGTGGTAAGACTCCTCGATCCCTTCCGCACCAGCGCGCGAATCAAGTTCTCCGGAATCCCGCACAGGCCGAATCCACCCAGCATGATGGCGGAGCCGTCGCCGACATCGCGAATCGCCTCATCTGCGCTGGCCACTACTTTATTCATAGCGCCGAATTCTAAATGAAATTCACTGCGGAGAAACAGAGGACGCTTATTGCTGATTGTTGATTCTTGCAATTTTGATTGAAAGCTGCTCTCAGCCGGTTTTTAATCAACAATCAGAAATCAACAATCCGCAACAAGCTTGGTTCTAGCTTCTTCCCGGAGTCTTCTTCAGTTCGTGCGCCTGTTCAAATTCCTCGGCGAGTTGGCGAGTCGCGAGATTCTCCCGAATATGCGCCAGCCGCTGTTCCACCTTGAACAAAGCGTCCGCGAGATTTCTTTGGTTGCTGATGGCGATATCGCGCCACATCGAATACGGACTGGCTGAAATCCGTGTCATCTCCCGCAAGGCGCGCCCACCCGCCGGAAGCAATCGCGCTTCGTCTCCAAACTCCTCCACCAAAGCCGCCGCCAGCGCGGTGGAAATCATCTGCGGCAGATGGCTGATCCATGCGCAAAGCCGGTCGTGCTCCTCCGGGGGCAACATTGCGATACGCGCGCCAATCTGATCGATCCATCCGGCAAACTCCGCAAACAATCCTGTATGCAGATTCTGTCCCGGCAGCGGCGTTAGAAACCAAACTGCATTCTGAAACAAGTCGGCATCCGCATACTCGACGCCGCTGTTTTCTTTCCCGGCCATGGGATGCCCCGCCAGAAATCGCTGTCCGGCATTTTTCCCAAACACGTTCAGTGCTTGTTGAACTACCAGCGCCTTCGTGCTTCCCACATCGGTCAGCAGCGTGCTCGCGGGCAACGCCGGACCCAAGCGCCCGATTAAATCCACAATCGCGAGAACCGGCGTGGCCAGCACCACTAACTGACTGCCACGCACAGCATCAGCGGGCTCACAAAATCCGTTGTCGATCACGCCGCACATCTTCGCCCGCTTGAGCGCCGACTCTCGATCACAGCCCACAATCCGTCCGAGAAATCGCCGCTTCCGCAGCGCCAGCGCAAAGGAGCCGCCGATCAAGCCGGTCCCGATAATCGTGATTTGCCGAATGGGCATAGGACTTGAGCTCGTAGTCGCGCGGCGGAAATTGTTGATTGTTGATTGTTGATTTCTGATTTCTGATTTCTGATTGTTGATTGTTGATTAAGACCCACTCAGGGCAAAGATTCTAACCAGCAATCAGAAATCAACAATCAGCAATCAGAAATCAGCGATCAACAACTGCCATTCTCTCTACCTTGAGAAACTACGAAATTTGTCTTCCCACCGCCGGGGCAATCATTCTCAACTCATCCATTAACTTTGCGAACTGGTCGGGAAACAGCGATTGCGCTCCATCAGACCAGGCGTTGTTCGGATCGCAATGCACTTCAATCAGCAGCGCATCGGCTCCGGCGGCTACCGACGCCCGCGCCATCGGCGCAACTTTGTCGCGCCTGCCAGTTCCATGCGACGGATCCGCGGTCATCGGCAGATGCGACAGCTTATGAATAATCGGAATCGCGGAAATATCCATCGTATTCCGGGTATAAGTCTCAAACGTCCGAATCCCGCGCTCGC